>JAWVYR010000044.1:0-12142 GCA_033722635.1 Balneolaceae bacterium
AAGAAAGCCGGCAATCCCGACGGCGGGAGGCGTTTGATACATATCCCCACAGTGGTGCAGCGGCACCTCCGCCCATACGGATATCATAGCAGGAGTAAAAGAATCGGACCTGCATGGCGACTCTGCGCGGGAGCGCAATCCCTAGCGTTACGACGCAGGAGCGTCGTAACGAGGATAACGCCATATCATACCGGCCGCTTCCCCCACTACCTCGCTGCGTCGCTCCCGCGGCGCAGCGGCTCCAGTGGTCGGACGAATACGTTTAGCATACGCCCATCCTCAAACCCTGCTGCCGCCGCTGAGCAGGTAGAGCACCGCCATCCGTACGGCGACCCCGTTGGTCACCTGACTCAGAATGATGGACCGATCGCTGTCGGCCACTTCGCTCTCCATCTCCACTCCGCGATTTACGGGCCCCGGGTGCATTACGGTAAAATCCGGATATTTCTCCAGGTGTGCCATCTTTATACCGAAATGTTCGTGGTACTCCCGGATGCTTGGAAACAATCCCGTTTCATCCTCCTGCCGTTCGAGCTGTATGCGAAGCGCCATTGCAATATCACACCAAGCGAGCGTCTCATCCAGGTTATAGGATCTCTCCGCCCCCAGCTCTTCCACAAAAACCGGCATCATGGTTTTCGGACCGCATACTGTTACCTCTGCTCCCACTTTGGTAAGACCCAGAATGTTGGAGCGCACCACCCGGCTGTGAGCGATATCTCCTATGATCGCAATTTTCTTGCCCTCCAGGTCCGGATGCAGCTCCCTCATGCTGTACATATCCAGCAACGCCTGCGTAGGGTGCTCGTGGGATCCATCACCGGCGTTGATGATGGCGGCATCCACGCAGCGGGTAAGAAAATGGGGCACCCCGGGACTCTCATGACGAACCACTACCATATCGATCTTCATCGAGCTGATATTCCGGATCGTATCCTTGAGGGTCTCCCCTTTTTTTACACTCGATGTGCTTTTGGAAAAATTCACCACATCCGCCCCCATGCGCTTCTGGGCCAGTTCAAAGGAGAGCCGTGTGCGGGTACTGCTCTCGTAGAAAAGGTTCACAATGGTTTTGTCTCGCAGGGTCGGCACCTTGGGCACGGGCCGGTCCAGAATCTCCCTGAAATAGCGGGCCTGATCCAGCACATACAGAATATCCTCCCGGGAATAATCGGCCAGACCCAGCAGATGTTCCTGCTTGAAATCGTAGCCGTTATCCAGGTCAAATTGGATTGGTTCAGCCATTTCCCTCCTTCATTTTGACCACATAAACGGCATCTTCGCCGTCGATCTCCTTCACTTTCACCCTCACCTCCTCGTTGAGGTGAGTCGGCAGCTCCAGGCCGATATAGTCTGCTTCGACCGGCAGCTCTCGATGCCCACGATCCACCATGCAGCAGAATCTGATGCTATGCGGCCGCCCGTAATCCATCAGTGCATCCATCGCCGACCGAACGGTTCGCCCGGTAAACATCACATCATCAACCAGTACAATATCACGGTCGTACAGGTCAAATGGAATCTCGGTCACTTTCACATCCGGCATTTTCAGGCGGGTCCGGAAATCATCGCGGTAGAAGGTTACATCCAGCACACCGAAATCGATATCCAGCTCAAACTCGGAGCGGATGATGTTTCTCACACGTCTGCCGATGTGCACACCTCGGGTTTGCATGCCGATTATTGCCAGTCGCCCGGGATCATCATGGGGCTCGAGAAACTGGTAGGCAAACCGCTGATAGGTGCGGTTCAGGTCATCAGCCGACATGATTTTGGCTTTTTTCAAACGAACGTACCTTGATCCGTGTTTTTTGGATGATTGAGATGGCAGCCCAGTGAATTTATGGAATCCTAATGTTGAACTCAATGACCGGAAGGTCCTGCTATGGGAAAAGAAGAATCGCTGGTATCAGTTGATTTTTGGAATACCCTCGTGAAAGCCGAAACGGGTGGAAAAAAGCGCAGGGAGGTTCGTTATGAAGCCCTGTGCAAGGTCGCCGACTCCTATATCGACCGACTGCCGAAGCAGGAGGTGGAGGAGGCCAGCCGCCTGGCGTCGGAGAAGTTCAACAACGTTTGGTTCGAGGAACAGCGCACACCCACTACCGAGGAGCTGATCAGTGATATTCTGAACACCCTGGGAATACCGGCCACCCAGCAGGAGTTGGATTTTTTGGAGGAACAATTCCAGCAGTCGCTGCTGGAAGGTCCGCCCGAAATCGCAGAGGGGGTCCGGGAGGTATTGCCGGAACTCCGTGAAAAATATAGCCTGGCCCTTATATCCGACACCATGTACTCCCCGGGGAAAGTGATAAGAAGCTATCTTGAAACAGAGAACCTGATTGACTATTTCAGCAGCTTTGTATTCAGCGATGAGGAGGGATACAGCAAGCCCAATCCCAAAGCCTATCACAAGGTGCTTGAGGAGACCAACAGCAGGGCGGATCGATCATATCACGTCGGCGACCTGCTGGTTACCGATATACGAGGAGCCAAGAATGTGGGAATGAAGGCGATCCTGTTCACTGGCATATCCGGTGATAAGTCGAATGATGAGATAGAACCTGATCATCGCTGTGCATCATGGGAGGAGATCAGGGAGCTGCTCATCTAGTCTGCCGGTATGCTGACGTTCTTCCAGCCGGATCTGAAAATAGAAATTCCATTCGAGCTCATCCCGCGGACCCTCAAGATTGGTATCCAGGAAATCGTTTATATTGTTCAGGTGCACGGTCACTTTCAGCGTTTCCGTAAACTGTTTTTTTCTGGTCAGCAGGTCCAGCGGTACTTTCTTATCCAGTGTCGCCTCGAGTTCTCCCGGTACTCCGGATGCCAGGTCCCCGATCTTCCCCTTCAGATGAAGGGTGCTTCCGGATGCAACTTTCAGGGTAGTCACGCTATCTACGTATACGGGTTGGCCGTTAACCCATGCCCAATATCGCCAGCTGTGCAGATCGATAGACCGTTCCAGCTCCTGATACTGAACATCTCTCAGCACCACGCTGATCCGGATACTATCTTCTCGAACTCCCATATCGTTTTCATTTTCCTGCCCCATCACCGTGCCTTCAAGGCTCAGAAGCATTATCATACATACAGCGACCGTCCGAAGATAGGCCGAGCCGCTAATCATCGAGGTTTTTAGGTCTCTCAGTTCCATCATAGTAGTTAAGGTCTTTTGAAGTAGGGTGTTGATTAATGAACAGATAAACAGATGAATTTATTTCACCGCCTATTACCCAATAAAGTAATGGATCTGTATCATCCCATTTCAGCTTTTAAATCCGGGGCATAGTTGCTACCTTTTCACCCATTGTTAAAGCATTAACCATCGATCTATTGCACCATGAAGATACACGAATACCAGGCTAAAGAGATTTTGAAAAATTACGGTGTTGCCGTACCGGCCGGCGTAATGGCAACCACTGTTGATGAAGCGGTGAAGGCAGCCGAAAATATGAAGAAGGATGGAGCCACACTGTTCGTTGTCAAGGCCCAGATACATGCCGGCGGGCGGGGCAAGGGCAGAACCAAGGAGAACAATGCCAAAGGGGTGATTCTCTGCGACACCGTCGATGAAGTCCGGGACGCCGCCGAATCGCTCCTGGGCGACATTTTGGTAACGGTTCAGACCGGCGAGGAGGGGCAGAAAGTTCAGCGGATCTACGTCACCGAAGGGATCGATATTGAACAGGAATATTATCTGGGCATCCTGCTTGATCGTTCCAAAAGCAAAAATGTGATCATGGTCTCCACCGAGGGGGGCGTCGAGATCGAGAAGGTGGCCGAGGAGTCACCCGAGAAGATCGTCAAGGAATGGATTGAACCGGGCATGAACCTGCAGCACAACCAGGCCCGCCATCTCGCCTACGCCCTGGGACTGGAAGGCGATGCCTTCAAGAAAGCGGTCAAATTTATCATCTCGCTTTACAAGTGTTATCAGGAAAAAGACGCCAGCCTGGTGGAACTGAATCCGCTGGTACGTACCCCGGATGGGGAGGTCTATGCGCTGGATGCCAAGATGTCGTTTGATGAGAATGCCCTCTTCCGCCATCCGGAAGTTGAAGAGCTCAGGGATAAATCGGAGGAGAACCCGATCGAACTGGAGGCTTCCGAATATGGACTCAGCTACATCAAGCTGGACGGCAACGTCGGCTGCATGGTGAATGGCGCCGGACTGGCGATGGCGACGATGGATATCATCAAGCTGTCGGGCGGTGAACCGGCCAACTTTCTGGATGTGGGCGGCAGTGCCAACGTGGAGACGGTGAAAAACGGATTCCGGATCATCCTGGAGGATCCCAACGTGGAGGCGATCCTGATCAACATTTTCGGGGGAATTGTACGCTGCGACCGGGTGGCAAACGGCATTATCGAGGCGATCGAGGATCCCGAGATTGCCGATAAGGTTGAGGATGTACCGATCATCGTCAGGCTCCAGGGTACCAATGCCGAAGAGGCCAAAGAGATCATCGACAACTCCGATCTGGATGTGATCTCGGCAGTGCTGCTCAAAGAAGCCGCCGAACAGGTATCGAAAGTGGTGGCATAGCGTGCCAGTCGTGCGAAGCGAGAATTAGCTGACTCACACCTTCTCTGTGAGTCCCCGCCGTATCTCCTCGTAGTAATTCTCGTACTGACTCACGATCCGACTCATCTCAAATTTTTCGGCGCGGTGGCGTGCGTTTTCCGACATCTCCTTATGGAGCTGTTCGTCGGTTAGGATTTTGACGGCATATTGCGCCATGCATTCCGTATCCCCGGTGTCGCAGAGGAAACCGGTCTCTTCATGGATATTCACTTCCGGTAGTCCTCCTGCATTGGAACTGATCACGGGCACGCTGCAGGAGAGGGCTTCCAGAGCTGCCAGCCCGAAGGTTTCGGAACCGGATGGCATCAGAAAGAGGTCGGCAATGGAGAGCACCTCCTCTACCTGGTCCTGCTTGCCGAGGAAACGCACTTTATCACACATGCCGAGATCGCGGCATCGCTGTTCGGCCTTCTGCCGGTCGGGACCGTCGCCCACCAGCAGCAGCTTGGCCTGTATGCCGTGCTCCAGTACCTGGTGAAATACTTCGACCACTTCAGGTACCCGTTTGACCTCGCGGAAATTGGATACGTGAACGACCACCTTCTCTCCTTCCGGACAGATCGCTTTCTTGAAATGCCCCTTGTTTGATTTCCTGAATCGGTCCAAATCAATAAAATTCGGTATGATCTCGATCTCCTTCTGTATATCGAACCGGTTATAGGTTTCCTGTTTCAGATAATCCGAGACCGCTGTGACCCCATCGCTCTGGTTGATCGAAAAGTCGACCACCGTTTTGTAACTCGGATCGCTGCCCACCAAGGTGATATCCGTCCCGTGAAGGGTCGTAATGATCGGCACGTGAACCGCCTTCTCTCCCAAAATCTGTTTGGCCAGGTATGCGCTGGTCGCATGAGGGATGGCGTAATGCACATGCAACACCTCGATTCCCTCAAATTCGATCAGATTCACCATCTGGTTGGCCAGCGCCAGATCATACGGAGGATACTCAAACAGCGGATAGGTGTTCAGATTTACTTCGTGATAGGAGATGTTGGTCTGGAAATGATCGAGACGGGCGGGGCGCGCATAACTTAAAATATGCACCTTATGATCCCTCATCGCCAGCCCTTTGGCCAGCTCTGTAGCTACCACGCCGCTGCCGCCAAAGGTAGGATAACAAACAATACCTATATTCATAATTCAATCCATCGTAATGCGTTGTTTAAGAAACGAGTTCCTCTGATAACTATTGCAGTTGGAAAATCGTTGTATCTTATAGAAAACTGTCGCGAGATGCAGCATTAGCTGCATTTGTTGTTAACGCTTATATTATAGAGGTTTATCGAATCGTTTTGAAACCCATTATCACGAATTTACAAATGAGAACGTAACGCTACGGCATACCATGGCAGGTCATTCCAAATGGTCCAATATAAAGCATAAGAAAGCCAGAGAAGACAAGAAGAGGGCTAAAATCTTCAATAAGCATCTCCGTGAAATCACGGTAGCCGCCCGTGAAGGCGGAGGTGATCCGGATGCGAATCCCCGGCTCAGCGTGGCGATCGAAAACGCAAAAAGCGACAATGTACCGAAGGACAATATCGAGCGGGCAATCAAGAAAGGTACAGGAGAACTCGATGAAGGGGAGGGAAAGTACGAGGATGCAACTTACGAGGGCTACGGTCCGGGAGGCATTGCTTATTTTATAGAAGTGACAACCAACAACTACAACCGTACGGTCAGCGAGATTCGTCATATCTTTTCAAAACACGGCGGAAACCTGGGTACCGACGGTTCGGTGGCCTATATTTTCAACCAGAAGGGACGCATTCGCATCCCGCAGGATGGACTGGATCCGGAGGAATTCATGCTCAACGCGATCGATGCAGGTGCTGAGGAGATCGAGGAGGAAGATGAAATGTTTTCAGTTGTGACCGCCCGGGAATCGATGTATGAGGTTCGTGACCGTCTGGATGAGATGGGCTATGAGATCGATTCTGCCGACTTGGTACGCATACCAATGACCGAAGTCAAAGTGGATGAGGAAATCGCTGCCTCAAACTTCAAGCTCATTGAAAAGTTTGAAGACAGCGATGATGTCTCGGATGTGTTCACCAATATGAAGATGGATGAGGAGACCAGAGCGGTTGCCGAACAAATGGATTGACAATTTGCCAGACCGGTAAGCCGTTATCTATTCTGGCTAAAAATATTCCTATGAAACGTTTAAAATCCATATTACTTGTTTTTGCCCTGTTGGTTCTGACCGGGGCATCCGTCGACCAGGCCCGTGAAGCCAACCAGGCCTACCGCAACGGGGAGTATGAAAAGGCCGAACGGCTCTACCGGTCAGCTATCAACCAGAATCCGGAAAAGGCTGAATTTTACTACAACCTGGCTAACGCCCTGGCCAAACAGGGAAAGAGGGATGAAGCCCTGCGAATCTACCAAAAATACAAGTCTATGGCCAAGGAACCCGCCGAGCGTGCGCGGGCCGACTACAACATCGGGAATCTCTTTGCAGAACAGGAAAAATGGAACCAGGCGGTCGACTATTACAAGAAGGCACTTCGCAGCCAGGTCATGGATGAGGATGCCAAGCACAATTACGAACTTGCCGTGAAAGAACAGCAAGATCAGCAAAACCAGCAGCAGCAAAACGACCAAAACCAGCAAAACCAGGACAATCAGCAGCAGGATCAAGACCAGCAGAATCAGCAAAATCAACAAAATCAGCAACAGCAGAACCAGCAGAATCAACAACAGCAGCAGCAAAAACAGCAGCAGAACATAAGCAAGATCAGCAAAGCTGAAGCTGAGAAGATATTACAGGCACTGGCACAAAAAGAGAAAGAGCTTCTCAAAGAGTTCAAGAAACAGCAAACCGAGTCAAGCAACAAAACCGATGATAAGGACTGGTAAGGTTGTCCGGCGGCTATGGCCCTTATTCCTGATTGTTTTCGCCTTCACCCCCAGGTCTGCCGCACAAAATGTGGAGGTGGAAGCCACCGTATCGGAGACGCAGATTTACACCGGTGAACGGGTCAGCCTTTCGGTACGTATCAGCGGAAATTTTAAGGAGGTGCAGCGGCCCGATCTCTCCGATATTGACGGGTTCAGCTTCCTGAACAGCAGTCCTTCCGTTTCCCGCCAGTACTCCATCATCAACGGCAACGCGAGCTATAACTACAGCTACAGCTACATCCTTGTGGCGCAGCAGACCGGCGACTACCGGATCCCCCCGATAGCAGTTACGGTCGATGGCGAGATTTACCGGACGGATCCGATCGAGGTCTCTGTCATCAACAGGAGTACAAGTCCCGATCCGAAACCGGACCCGCGGGATGATATCTTTCTCAAACTGGAGGTGAGCGATGAACAGCCCGTGACCGGCCAGCAATTGATCACCAACCTTACGCTCTACTTCAAAAGCGGTATCGAGGTGCGCTCCTATCAGCTGGTGCCCGGATGGAAGGCCGAAGGGTTCTGGAAGGAGGAGCTGATCAGTAAGGAGCGTCCACAGTCGGAATCGGTGATTCTCGACGGTGTCCGGTTTCGCAAAGCCCGCCTGCTGCAGTACGCACTGTTTCCGACCAAGTCCGGCGAGTTGACGATTAGTCCCTTTGAGATTGTGGTATCGGTGCGGAAAACACGATCTTTCGACGATCCGCTCAGCAGTTTTTTCAGCGGATTCGGCTCCAATGAACAGCGTGTCAACCTTCTGACCGATCCGGTGACGATCGATGTGGAGGGGTTGCCACCGATTTCCGATGCCTCCACCGTCGGCGCGGTAGGGTCATTCAATTTTGAACGATCCCTGAATACTCGCACGGCGATGGTGGGTGAAACGATCGAGATCTCAACCACGATAAAAGGATCAGGCAATATCCCGCTGATCAGCAAACCGGACTATGAACTCCCCCAGGGACTGGAAATCTACGACCCGCAGGAGAACACCTCGATCAACAGGGATAATCAGCGAATCAGCGGAACAAAGACCTACACCGATATCGTGATACCCCGCAAACCCGGAAACTACTCGATCCCTGAAGAGAAACTGGTCTACTTCAATCCCGCAAGCGGGCGGTACGTGACGGAAACGCTTCCTCCCCTGAACTTCTCGGTACGACGCAATCCCGATGCGGATATCACTTCCCCTGCTTCCCTGTCTTTCGATATCAAACCGGTAACCGGACTGGCCACCTGGATTCAGCCGGAAGACCGGCCCCTCACCGCCCGCTGGTGGTTCTGGGCAGGTATCCTGCTTCCCGCCATCATCATCGGTGTGGCCTACCGACAAAAAATATACCGCGACAGGATGAGAAGTGACCGTTCATTTGCCCGTTCCGAACAGGCCGGACAACATGCCGAAGAGCGCCTCCAGCAGGCCATACGATACTCCGATCAGGAAAAAATAAAAGAGGCCTACAACTCTCTGCACAAAGCCCTGACCGGTTTCATCGGCGACAAGCTAGATCTGCCGGAGGCCGGATTGTCGGATCACCAATATCTGTCGGAGCTGGACTCCCGGGGGGTGGATTCAGAGACGATTCGAAAAATCAGGATGCTGCTCAACAAAAGCGCGACCATCAGTTACGCACCCGATGTCAGCCACGACTACCTGAAATCACATGTAGGCCTGGCGGAAGAAATGATAAACCAGTTAAAAGAGGAACTTTGAATCGCCGGAATAAAGATAACGCGGGCGCAGTTGTCGGAGGCCTGCTGATGCTGTTGCTGATGGCAGTCCTGACTTCCCATTCCTCAGCCCAGTCCAATCCACAGCTGCTCTTTGACCGGGCCAATGAAAAGCTGCAAGCGGGCCAGTACCAGGAAGCGCTGGCCGACTACAAGAAACTGGTTACGGGCCGGGAGGTTTCCGGTTCACTGTTTCTCAATATGGCGATCAGCTACGTGGAACTTGATTCACTCGGCATGGCCAAATATTACTTCCTGAAAGCCCGGCAGTTCGAGGAAACTGAAGAGCGGGCGGAAGCCGGTCTCGAATTTGTCAACTCACAGTTCGCCCGTCAATCAGCCGTGCTTCCCAAACTGCCCTGGGAGCAGGCGGTGAACTGGCTCGGGGAACAGATCGGTTCGGCAGCCTTGCTCGGCATAGGCATCTTTCTGCTTAATGCCGGGATCATCGGTTATGTTATCACATGGTTCATTCCCTATCGCGAGAAGCTGATTCGTATCACCGGGCTGTCAACGGCTATCCTCGGCTTGCTGATCGTTTTAACCAGTTTTTACGTCCACTATGTGGATCAGCGGTACAGCCGGGCGGTGATGGTACACCGGGAAGCGGCGGTGATGGAGAAACCTGCTTCCGAAGGACCGGTGATAAGCCGGGCCTACGAGGGATACACCTTCACCATCGATCACAAGCGCAGCGGGAATGAGGCCGGTTGGTGCTATATCCGCATGAGCAATGGGGTCTACGGCTGGATCCGCAAGGATGACATCAGAATCCTGTAATAAACAGCCGTTACCCTTCTATTTGGACGACACCGTATCAACCCCTAAATTCATGCCCGGCATTACGAGCTGCCGCTCAAATCGAATGACTCATGATACGCAGATGTTAAAGAGAACGGCGATATCGTATTAACCGTCAATCAGATTCTGTACAACTTTATGGATGCAGTTTTTAAATATATCGAAGAGCACAAAGATAAATTCAGGGAGGAACTGTTTGAGTTTCTTCGCATTCCGAGTATAAGCACCAATAAAAACTACAAAGACCGGGTTTTTGAAGCAGCGGAATTTCTGGTTGATCAGCTTGAATCGCTGAACATGGACCGGGTTGAACTGTTCGAAACGGATGGGAATCCGATCGTATATGGAGAATTGATCACCGATGCATCCAAACCCACGGTGCTGGTTTACGGCCATTATGATGTACAACCCCCGGATCCCGAAGATCTCTGGGATACCCCACCGTTTGAACCGACGGTGAAAGAGGGCGATATCTATGCCCGCGGTGCCAGCGATGACAAGGGGCAGTCGTTCACCCACTTAAAATCGCTTGAAGCATTTCAACAGACCGATACCGAATTTCCGGCCAATATAAAATTTGTCTATGAGGGGGAGGAGGAGGTCGGATCGCCTAACCTGATTCCATTTATCAAGGATCATCAGAAGATGCTGGAATGTGATATGGTGCTGATCTCCGACACCGCCATGTTTGCTGAGGACACCCCTTCAATCACCTATGGACTCCGAGGACTGGCCTACATGGAGGTGGAAGTGACGGGCCCCAACCGCGATCTGCACTCCGGGATATACGGAGGTGCAGTAGATAATCCGATCAATGTTCTCTGTGATATGGTCGCGCAGCTGGTCGACGAGCAGGGTGTCATACAGATTCCCGGATTCTATGACGACGTGGAAGAGCTTACGGAAGAGGAAAGGGAGGAATACCGAAATCTTCCATTCGACGAGGAGAAATTCAAGAAGGAACTGGGACTGAATGCGCTGAGTGGAGAAAAAGGGTATACCACCCTGGAACGCACATCAGCCCGCCCCACGCTTGATGTGAACGGGATCTGGGGAGGCTATCAGGATGAGGGGGCCAAGACCGTCCTTCCCTCGAAGGCCGGCGCGAAGATCAGCATGCGGCTGGTCCCGGAACAGAAACCGGACAAAATCGCCGAGCTCTTCACCGCACATTTCAAATCGATCGCACCCGATACGGTATCGGTAAAGGTGGAGAAACATCACGGTGGGAACCCCGCCATAACCGATATCTCCTTCTACGGCTTGCAGGCTGCCGGTAAAGCATACGAGGAGGTGTTTGGCAAGGAACCGTTATTCACCCGCGATGGCGGCTCCATACCGATCGTCTCAGACTTCCAAAAAATATTGAATGCCCAATCGATCCTGATGGGATTCGGCCTGGACAGCGACGCGATCCATTCTCCCAATGAAAAATTTTCCCTGAGGGACTTTTATCGCGGGATCAAAACATCGGCCAAATTTTTCGAAGTACTTCCCGATTATGCTGAATAAATGATACCCGGACGTGACAAGAGAATACCGGCCCAAGGCCATTTACTCAACAGCCTCGTTTCCCCTGCTGTTTTGTTGCTTTGTATAAGCAGCATCCTGCTGGTTGCCGCCGGATGTAATTTCGGAACCGACCGCCTTTCCACCGGACAGTTCACCTACCGCTTTAACACAAACCGGACCATAACGATAACCGACACCCTTCTCTTCCCCTCCGGAAACGACACACTACAGGCTTTCCGGACACAGCCTGCCGAGGGCGGGGACCTCCTGTTTCTCTGGCAACGGCGAAAAAGCCGGACCGATGGCAATGCGGATAGAACGGAGACCGCAACACTCCTCTTTCAGCTGCCGGATACCGTGGAAGAGCTGAGTGCCGATAACGGCAGCCTCCGCAGTCTGAATATGCTTTTGATGCCGCGATGCAACTGCCCGGAGGATGACGCCGGCTTTCCGGTTTCGCGAGGTACCTTTCTGGCGGATAAGTTGAGTGAGACGGTCTGGCTCATAGAGCTAGCGGTATCGGTGGATCTTCCGGATGAAACCGCAAACGTGAAGATAGATCATATCTTCGTCTTCAGCCCGGATCCGGTACTGCAATGA
>JAWVYR010000045.1:0-12031 GCA_033722635.1 Balneolaceae bacterium
CCAACCGATGGTCCCCCTTAGAAGGGGGTGCCCCGACATTTGTCGGGGCGGGGGATGTTTTGCACTCGGGTTGGTAGTGGAACGGCAGTGCTATCTTTATACTATCGGATTCTTGCCATCAACACATGATAACGATCACCCGCAGTCATCTCGACGGATGCCCTGCGGATGCGGGCGTAGGAGAGATCTTTGTTTAAGCGGCGATGGTATGCGGTAGGGAGGAAGATCCCTCGGCTTCGCTCGGGATGACTGATAAGCAGGAAATTGTGTGTATGCGGTGGGCCGCTGCGCTCGGGATGCCCTGGGATGGGGGGGGGCGAACGGCTCTGGATTTCTGTTTAATTAAATTTTTTATCTTATTCCGCTACACCAGACCAACCGATGGTCCCCCTTAGAAGGGGGTGCCCCGACATTTGTCGGGGCGGGGGATGTAACTGCGGTAAAGCAGGTAGAGATAAGGGCCCATCCCGTACCGGTCCGACGGCGAGGGCAGCCGTCGGACCGGGGTACCAGTCTTCGAATCGTGATGCACTCGTCGTATTAATCCCAGAGGTCAGAAAAGCGGGAGCGCAAGCGGCCTAATTGCTGTCAATCGACCAGCCGACTGCTGGAGCCTTTCACCGACTGTTTTTTGAAAGTGAAGGATACCTTCGTGCCGCTGTCATTTTTAATATCAAGGTCGGCATTCAGCTGCCTGACCAGTGTTTCAATGATAGTATAGCCCATAGAATGCTTAGCTTCTTCGAAGAAAACATCGGGCATTCCTGTACCATTATCTTCGACGGTCGCCTTGACCTCCTCTCCCTCCCTGCTAAGCTTTACCTTTATAAGGCCGCCGGAGTTGTCAGGAAAGGCGTGCTCTACGGCGTTGGAAATCAGTTCGTTTAGGATCAATGAACAGGGCACCGCCTGGTTCACATTGAGCCTGATCGGCTGGCAGTCGAATTCAATCCTGATGTTATCCCTGAAGTTCACTGATTCCTCTATGGAGGAAGCCAGATCCTCGATATAGTAATTCAGATCGATCTCCGACAGCGAATCGGACTGATAGAGTTTCTCATGGATCAGGGCCATCGATTTAATCCGCATTTCACTGTTTAGTAGTACTTTACTAATGGATTCATCGTCCAGTTCGAATCGCTGCATTTGAAGTAACCCGGATACCACAGCCAGGTTATTTTTTACTCTGTGATGGATCTCCTGGAGTAGCACCTCTTTTTCTTTCAGCGATTGCTTTAATTCCTCTTCATACTGAACCCGGTCGGTTACCTCCTGTCCGACGGTCATCATCATTCGCTTACCCTTATAGATTACGGGAACCGACTGTAATTCAACGAATCGCTCCGAACCATCCAAAGTCCAGGCCTTGAGAACTCTGGATGGAACAGATTCCCCATTCATTACTTTCTTGATTCGATTATGCACGGCTCGTTCATCTTCAAATTGCACCAATTCAGGCCACTTAATCCCGATCAATTCATCCGGATTGTCAACCCCGTAGATCTCAGCGCCCGCCTGGTTGATAAACTCGATAGTCTCTCCGCAGACAATCTGTACCAGCCCCGGGTTCTTCTGAACCAGCTGTTCCCACCGCTTCTCGCTCTCCTTCAACTTCTCGAGGGTAGTGATACGATCGATCTTAGACAGAAGCATATCACAAACGGCATCTATCAGCTGGCGCTCCTCATGAATGAATGGCCCCTCATCGAGAACCGGTTTCTCTTCGAGATAGGATACCCGAACAACAAGTGTTTTTCCATCGGAATGACTGCATTCCGATGTTTGCATCCATGTTGTTTTCCGGTATTCTTCCGTACTGAATTGGTTACCGTCAAATTCGATCTGTGCTTCGGTGATCTCCGGGTACTGCCATCCGTCGGGAAGATAGGTCACCGCGCGTGACAGTAATTCTTTTACGGCCAACTCCTGCTCATTGAGCCTTGAGATGTTATACAGGCAGGTCTGCTCCTTTACCCGCTCTGAAAGCTTCGCCAGTATATTTTTCAACTCCTCTTCCATCTCCACCCGTTCCGAAATATCGATGTAGATCACATAGCTTGCAATCAACTTACCTCCGGAAATCACCGGTGCAGCCGCGATCATCACCGGTACTTCCGTTCCATCTTTGCGTATTCGGACCGACTCAAACTGCTCATTATTGGATCGTTTGTACGCTTCAAATATGGATTCCTGTTTGATCTCCTTTCCTACGGGAGTGATCAATTCATCGATCTTTCGTCCTTTTGCCTCCTCGTTACTGTACTGAAAAATCTTCTTGAATCTATCATTTATGCGGATAATGTTTTCATCCTCATCCAGCTGGACTACGGCCGCCGGAGAATTGTCGAATAGCTGCAGCAGCATCTGGGTGCGTTTTTCCAACTGATTCCGGGTTTTCATCACTTCTGTGATATCTGTAGATATGCCGCACAGACATTGCTCATATCCGGGCACATTTTTCAGTGGATATTTGATGGTGTAAAAATTTCTGGTTTCCCCGTCGATGATGAGTTCTTCCTCATAATCGTGATACTTGTCCGTTTCCCAGACAATCCTGTCGTTTTTGAGAAATTTCTGTGATTCTTTCTCACTAAAAATTTCATAATCGGTTCTCCCGATCACCTCCTTCCGTTCCAGGCCAAACAGTTCCAGGTATTTGTCATTGACCAGTATGTTACGACCGTCTTCGTCTTTGACATAGATCACCGCCTCGGTCTGGTTGATGATAGCGTCCAGCAGTTTTTTGTGCTGCTCGGAGAGGTATACCGCCTCCACCCGTTCCGACACATCCACGCCCGAACCGATGATAAATCCCTTCCCGTCCTGTATCAGTTTGGAAGCTGTCAGGTAGTAGGGGATCGTGTTGCCATCCTTCCGGATGATATCCACTTCCATCTCGGCATGGCCATCTGATAGTATCTCACTGATTTTCTCCTCCACCAGGGGCTGGTCTTCCTTTCGGAAGAAGTCCAGGGGTTCCATCTGCTGTATATCTTCGTCACTGTAACCCAGCTCCTCATAGAGGTTCTTGTTCCAGAATATATAGTTAAGCTCTTCATCCAGTAGGTAGAAAATGCCGGGCATATTGTCTACGGCCGTTTTGATAAATTCTTTCTCCTCCTTCAATTGTTTTTCATACTCTACGCGCTCGGATATGTCCCGGGTGGTGGCCTGAATCTCAGTCCATTTACCGGTGTCCGGATCGGCAATCAATTTTCCGGTTGTCTCCACCCAGATGTAGCTGCCCGATTTTGAACGCAGCCGGTAGATTATCCGCCGTGTTTCATAACGTTCTTTTTCAAGGGTATTCTTGACCAGCTGTTTAATGTTACTTCGATCATCGGGATGGAAGTAATTGAACATATTGGTGCCCACCAGCTCCTCAGGGGTGTAACCGAATAGATCCCTGGATGCCGGTGAGGCATAAAGGTAGGTACCGTCGAGTGCATGGCGGGTAACGAGATCGGTGGAATGTTCAGTGATCAGCCTGTATTTTTCTTTTTCCTGCTCAAGCTCATCCAGACTCTTTTTCAGGCGGCGGGAATACCGGTGCGTACGAAGGAGATTCTCGATTCTCGCATTCAATATTTTTACAGAGACCGGTATGTCGATGATATCATCCACCTGGTTCCACACGTAGCCGTTCTGCTGGAGTGCCTGCTCATTTTCAATTAATAGAAGGATCGGAAGATGGACAGGCAGGAGCTCTTCTTTCCTCTGCATGAAAACATCGCGGTATACTTTGTATGAGGCATAATCGGTGATGATGAGACCGATGTCTGCTGTTTTCGAATATATGGCCTCCGGATCCAGGAACTCGTAGCAATCGGGCAGGTAATCGAATATCAGGTGGCGGTCGGTCTCATTTTTTACGGCCACCACAATTCGCGGTTCAGTGCCGGTATCTTTCCGATATGTCTCTTCGTAGCTGATCAAGATCCTTGTATTAATCGCCGATGTTTTCGGCAGATATGTGTCGGGGTATTCCCGTTAGAATGCCCTGTAGGTGCGACAGTTTTTCTCCAACCACCAATCCGTCGGAAGTGATGTCAAATTTGCGGATGGAGCGTTCAAAATCACTCAGCCGTTTTTTAAGCACACCGATCACTTTTTGGATTTCCCCTCCCAATTCCAGATACCTCATGAATATGATGTTGTCGGACAGGTATGAGGCGTTCAGGTTTGTGGTGGTAAAATTGCCGGTAATGTTGTGGGTCTCATTGATCAGAATGGTGGTGACTCCCATGTTTTGTAGATACACCGTAAGGGAGTGCAGACGTTCCAGGGCGTTCTCTTCCCGCACCGCCAGGCTGTAGGCGCCGATCGTATCGATCATGACGAGTTTTGTATCGTTTTCCTCCACATCTGACCGAACCATCTGGGAGAACTCATCCGGGGAGTAACTGAGCGGTTCCACGGAAATAATCTTCAGCTTACCGTTTTTCACCATCTTCTCGATGGGAACATTGATTCCTTCGGAGCGTTTGGTGATGATTTCATTTGATTCTTCAAAGGTATAGATCGCCGAATGCTCTCCCCTCGAGGCTGCTTCCTTGGTAAACTGAATGCCCAGGTTGGTTTTGCCAACCCCGCTGGGCCCGGTAATCAGGGTGGTGGTTCCCTTTTCGATACCGCCCGAAGTCATCTTGTCGAGCTCTTGGATACCGCTTGAGAGCGGATCGCTGAGAAACTCCTTCTTATATCTGTCGGGCTGCAGCCTCGGATAAACGGTAATTCCGTTGCCCGTGATTTTATACGCATGAGTACCGTCCCTGAAATTGGACCCCCTGAACTTGGTGACGGATAACTTTCTCCAATCCGGGGAATATTCGAGATGCAGGATGCCGTCGACCCAATAGGAGGCTTCCTGGTCCTGTTTCGGATCATCTGACTCGGATGTCATCAGCAGTGTGGCTCCCCGGTTGCAGATATACCGGATGAAGGAGAGTGCCTGTTTGCGGAGCTGAAACGGATCCTGGTTCAACTGTTTGAGCATCGTGACGGAATCCAGAAATACCCGGCTTGGTTTGTGTTTTTCAAAGGTCTCTACCACTGCCTTCACGATCGGGTCTCTCTCCACCTCGGAGGATTTGAAAATCGTGTAATTGGAAGGGTTCCGGTAGATCTCTTCGTCGGGGGTCAGCTCCAGGAAAATTAACTCGCTCAAGTCGATGCCCATTCCATCCGCATTTCGCAAAATGCGCTCTTCGGGTTCTCCAAAGGTGATATAAAGGGCTTGTTCGTTATTCTGAACGGCTTCCTTCAGAAAATGGTAGCCGAGGGTGGATTTTCCGGTGCCCGGGCCCCCTCTAATGAGGTACGAATTCTGCCGAATGAAGCCGCCAAAGAGAATTTCATCCAGCCCGGCCAACCCGGTTGATAATTTATGGGGTTGATTCATTTTAACTCCAGGGTTTGAACGCTCTGTAGATATTTTTTAAAACCGCTTGCCGTCTCTTGCTTATTTAAGCTAAATAAAAATAGTTGATAAACAGCAACTATGCATGACGCAAAAGGCCTAAATTTATAATAGGTGATTTTACCTAAAAATTGCTCGCTTGGCTCAATCTATTAAACAGCCGTGTTCATAGGCGTAGCGGACCAGACCAGCGGTATTGCGGGCGCCGGTTTTCTGCAGCAGGTTGCGCCGGTGGGCGTCTACGGTCCGGACGCTGATCTGAAGTTCTTCGGCGATCTCTCGGTTGGTCAACTCCCGGCAGATCAACTGGAGAATTTGCCGCTCTCTGTCGGTAAGATCGCAGTTTGATGATTTCGCCTCATTATCAACCAGCAGTTGTACAATTTCATCGGGGAGAAACTGTTTGCCGCTGATGACGGTCTGAATTGCATGTACCAGCGTTTCTCCATTGTTTTTCATTATTAGGCATCCTGCCACCCCGGCTTTGACAACATCCTGGATCAGTTCTCTGTCGCGCTTTTTCAGGACGGCCAGAATATTCACTTTATCATGCTGTTCCATGATCGAGCGTATTTCTTCAACTCCTCTTACGTTTAGCAGCTCCATATCCAGAATTAATACATCTAAATCCGGAGATAGCGCTTTGGCGGTCAATTCGTTCCAGCTCGTCGATTCCCCAACAACGTTGAACTCGGGTTGACATTCCAGAACCGCCCGAGTGCCCCTGCGAAGGAATTCGTCGTGTACGGCAATCAGGATATTGACCGCATTCATACGTTATCTGGGATCCTCATCAATTTTGCTGACCCGTTGACCTGTGTAGATGATCTGTTTGAGTCCAATGACCAATATGTATTTTTAGTGTTGATCATTGATAGGAAATATTATCATAATTCCCCGGTATTAAACATTTCAGAATTACGGATAATAATAACAGGTTTAGGGAACGATGTATATAGGTCTATCCACCTAAATTTTGATAGGCTAAATATGTTACTGGTTGGCAAACACGTGCTTCATGGCATATCGGACCAGCCCGGCGGTGTTGCGGGCGCCGGTTTTCTGCAGCAGGTTGCGCCGGTGGGCATCGACGGTCCGGACGCTTATATGTAACCTGTCTGCGATCTCCTTATTGGTATATTCATCGCATATCAGCTCCAGTATTTCGCGCTCCCGGTCGGTAAGTTCGGTATCCTGTCGGTCACCCTCGTCGTGGGCCAATGCAAAGGTGGCTTCCTGATTGAAGTAGGGCTGATCACTGGCCACCGCATCGATCGCCTCGAGGAGTTCATCCCGGCCCGCATCTTTGGTTACGCAACCGGTGGCACCGGCCCGGATCATGTTTCTCACATGCCCCTCCTCTTCCAGCATGGTCAATCCCAGTACTTTGATATCGGGATACTGTTTTGTGACTTTTTCGGTGGCTTCCACACCGCCCATTCCCGCCATGTTGATATCCATGATGATCACGTCGACCTTTTTTTCGCTACATATTTCAAGGACCTCAGCACCATTATTCGCCTCACCAACAATCCGGATATATTCGGCGTCTTCTAGCATGGCGGTGAGGCCGTCACGTACAATTTTATGGTCATCCGCGATCAGTATATTCAGCTTTTGATTGCTCATCGGTTGATCCTGATATGTTTTGGTTTAATGGAATTTCCAGATGAATCGATGTTCCTTTTTGAGGTATGCTGTCATATTTAACGGTTCCTCCCATCGCTTTTGTGCGGCTCTGTATACTTTTAAGGCCGTATCCCTTTTCATGTTCCTCGTCGAAGAAGTCCGCCCCTTTGCCGTTATCCTCTATGGTGACCGAGAGGCTGTCGGTTTCCCGGTAGATCTGGATGGAAATCTTTGAACATTCTGCAAATTTAATTGCGTTGTTGACGCTCTCCTGGATAATACGATACAGGTTAAGCTGATCCTGTTTGGATAGTAACCCCTCTTCAATTGTATGATTGAACGAGAAGGATACGGGCGAAATGTCGGAGTAGTGATCGATCATCGATTCCACCGCCCTGACCAGCCCTTGCTCCTCGATTACGCGGGGCATCAGGTTGTGGGCAATCGTCCGGGCCTCCGAGATCGACTGTCTGATCAGATTCACTCCGTTTCGCAATTGCTCACTCCTTTTTTCCGAAAGCCGTGCGGCCTCCTGCTTGACCGCTTCCAGGTTCATACTGGCCGCGGTAAGATATTGCGCCAATCCGTCATGCAGCTCCCTGGATACCCTTCTGCGTTCACGGTCCTCGCCCTCGATAACCGATTGGATAATTTTCTCCTCGGTCTGTTTCTTTTCGGTTATATCTCTTACCACGCTCACGACGTGATCCACCTCGCCTTCCCTGTCATAGGTATAGGTGACCGTATGATCTGATATAAAAATATCTCCATTTTTTTTTCTCATCTTGAATTCGGTATTGACCACTCCATTCTCTTTCAGTTGGTCGATAGTGATATCGTGAAAATTCCGGAACCGGTTTTCATCGAGATGCAGGAATTTCGTATTCCGCCCGATCACTTCATCGGGTTCATACCCGAATACTTTTTCGACGGCCTGGTTACAGTCCACAATGGTGCGGTCTTTCGGGTCAACCACAAAGACTGCTTCTTGCAGGCTGTCGAATGTTTTCCGCAGGAGCTCCCGCGATTCGCGAAGCTTGATCTCGGTGGCCTTAGTCTCCGTCATGTCGATTCCGATTCCTACCGAAGTCTCGTCAGAGAGCCGGATGGTGGTCCATGAGGTATCCAGTTTTTCCCCGGATTTGGTGGTCATTTCAAACTCCTTCCAACCGATGCCGGGATTCTGTGCAAACTCGACAGCCTCCCGCCGCTGCTCCTGGTTCGGGAAACAGGCTTCTAACAGATCGACCTCCTCGGTATCCCTGCTGCTCCAGCCGGTTGCTTTTTCAAATTCTCTGTTCACCCGTATCTTCTCCAGATCGGGATCGTATATAGTGATAAAGACCGGGATCTTTGCAAAAAGTTTGTTCAGCAGTTCATTTTTGGATTCGGAATCCTGGGTGAGGGTCCTCAGATCCTCCTCGCTGTATCGGAGCTGTTTCTGGTAGGCTTTAATTAAATAGTAGAGCCCGAGTGAAGTGGTGATAACGAAAACCCAGCCTTTATAGGTTTGGGCTTCGGTCAATAGATCGGAATCGGCAATAAATGCATGAAGGATTTGATCGGTGAAGGCGATCCACAATGCGGCAAACACCAAGTAGATCAGAGCGATCTTAAATGGTTGGAGCTTCGTTATTTGGTTTAATGCCCTCATAATCCGCTCCTGCATATAACAATAGAGACTTGTTTATAACTTATAATGATATGATTAAGTTCCGAATTTACAGCTAATTAAGAAGATAATTACTAAAGTTTTCAATTCCTTCCACCCTTCTCATCTCTTCGGGTACCCCGCTTGGCGGGATGCATCAAAACAGGGATCTTGGTTGAAGAGGCGATGGTATGCGGAAAGGAGGAAGATCCCTCGGCTACGCCCTCCTACGCCAAGGCTTCGGAGGACTCCGCTCAGGATGACTGATAGGCTGGTAGATGTATGCATACAAGCGGGCTGCTTCACTTGGCATATCTGTTTTGCTGGAGATTGTATATAAGGTGAGAGCCAGCGCCGCAAGGGATGACTGTTTTGCAGGTATTTGTATTGTATGCCTGGGAGGCAGCTTTGCTCGGTATGACACGGTCACAGGGATTGTGAGAGGCAGGATTCCTTAAATTAATTAATATCTACCTACCCTGAAATCCTCTGTATTGTTAAGAAATCTCCACTCCGGATTAACCCTATTGATTAAAGCTTCCTTTTTATTTCGGCTCCATTTTTTTATCTGCTTTACTCTTTTAATAGCTTCCAGAGCGCTGCGATAGGGTTCATAGTAAATCAAATTATAGCAGTAATACCGGCCTGCGAAACTACGCTCATCACCTCTTTTTTCAAAGTGTTCATTAAGGCGGTTTTGAAGGTTATTCGTTATACCGGTATAGAGTACTGTCCGAGCAGGATTGGTTGTGATATATAGATAGTATGGCATCGTGCTATTGCAAGTCGGTTTTTATTTTAGAAGAGTGAATATTTAACGGTTTCTTACTATCAATCCATAAAAATAACTAATCATAGTCATCTCGACGGATGCCCTGCGGATGCGGGGCGGAGGAGAGATCTTTGTTGAAGAGGCGATGGTATGCGGTAAGGAGGAAGATCCCTCGGCTTCGCCCTCCTACGCCAAGGCTTCGGAGGACTCCGCTCGGGATGACTGATAAGCAGGAAATTGTATGTAAGGTAGAAAGCCAGCGCCGCCAGGGATGACTGCTTTTGCTTGAAATTGCATGTATGCTGGTGGGCTGCTGCGCTCGGGGTGTCACCTGGATAGGAAAGACAGAAAGGTGGGAAAGCTGTTTCATATCGGCATCGGACCATCTTTCTACTGTTTACATGATGCCCTACATAAATAGCTGATATAGTATTTTCCCACGATAACCATCAAAACATTGAGTTTTAAATACAGATTGCTAACTTATGGTATAGCCGATTTATGGAGAGAAGTAAAGAAGGCACAGGTCGTTATGTATCGCTTAATCCCTGAATTGAATCTTTAAAAGGGCCGAACATTCGGAATCCTAAATTCGGAGGTGCCGTATGAAGTATTGTAAAGCTATCCCGTCCCTGGTCGTCGCAATCATTACTATCCTGCTGTTGAATATTCCGCTCGAAGCGCAGCAGTCGGATGATGTCTACCTGAAATTCGACTATCTGCAGGTGAAGCAGGGAACCGATGATCAATTCCTGAAGGTGCAACGAAACCATGTCAAACCGCTTATGCAATCGCGTCTTGAGAAGGGAGAGATTCTGGGATGGTACCAGTATCGGTTCGTCTACCCGGGGGGTACCAGCCGCAGTTACAATTATTTGACGGTCACGCTTTATACGGATCTGGCCCAGCTCGAACGCGAAAACAGCGATTCAAAAATCATGCAGGCCCATGCACGACGGGCCGGTGTAAGCACGCTGAGCCATTCCGAAATATGGAAGAAGGTCATCGAACTGGATAACCAGCCTCAGAACTTCAGGGAGAGCAAGTATATGATGCTTGATTACATGGATGTGACACCTGGCATGGACTATGAGTACCAGATGCTGGAGGATGAGGTGGCGCGGCCGATTCACCAGGAGCGGATCGTGGATGAGGCGCTGGCCGGCTGGGAAGTATATCAGCTGATTCTGCCCGGCGGAGTAAATTACGGGTATGACTTTGTCACCGGCAACTTCTTCGGCAGCCTGGAACATCTTGAATATGGATTTACCGAGGAGTATATCAGTCGGGCCCATCCCGGGGAGGATATGCAGGAGATCTTTGAGCTGGTATTTGATACCCGCGATCTGGTCAGGAGCGAAGTTTGGATTCAGGTCGACGCAGTGAATTAACGCTGTAAATTAAGAGACGATTATTTCCTGGACTCGCCAAAATCCGGGAGTTCAAACCCGGGATAGGCGCAACATCCGAGGGCATAGAGGCTTCCGGTCAAAGCACGGGGGATTCAGCTCGACCATTCGGCCGGGAACGCATCGGGTCCGGACATCCCTTCCTTGGCCCACGCATATCCGCCGGCCGTGCCCACCACAATATCGGGCATCACAAAGATGCCGGCACCGAACAATCCCAACCTCCACCAGAGTGTTGGTAAACGGCTCCGGATTCCCGCTCAGCCCGGTGCGTGGTTGATCCGCCATGCTAATATAAGCTCTGGTTGATGCCTGAAAGAAATGACCCTTCAAGCAGCCATGATGGGCCTGAGGAGTGCAGCTGAAAATGCGCTGTTTGGCATCGTCAACCATTTCCACTCATCATACGTTTTTTCGAAAAGTTTCAGTTTTCGAGATACCTGATGGACGGGAAAGAATTCCGATGCCCCGGCAGGTATTCCGCTATTAATTACCTGCTCTTTTTCTTAACTTTAGCAGTTGTAAATTTTCGACCAGACGTTATCAATGACAGACAAGCCACACGATTACTGCGGCATTTTTGGAGTCTACGACCATCCCAATGCGGCGCTGCTGACCTACTACGGGTTACATGCCCTTCAGCACCGCGGACAGGAATCGGCCGGTATCGTCAGCTCCTGTTATGACGAGGATCATGAACGATGGACCATGCCGGCACACCGCGACTTCGGTTTGGTGCTCAATGTGTTTGACGACCGCGAGATTTTCAATAACGAGCTGAAGGGCCGATCGGCGATAGGTCACAACCGCTATTCCACGACGGGTGCCTCAAAAAACCCGGCAAATATCCAGCCCTTCCGGGTACATTACCGCAAGGGAAATATTGCGCTGGGCCATAATGGAAACCTGGCCAACGCCAGGCAGTTGAGAGACCGTTTCCGCCAGCAGGGCGTACTCTTTCAAAGCACCTCCGACACCGAGCTGATCCTGCATCTGATCTCTCAGAGTCAGAAGGATCAGCAAATCGATCAGATTCTGGAGGCGCTGGAACAGGTAGAGGGGGCCTACAGTCTGGTGCTTCTGACCGATGATAAGCTGATCGCCGTCCGTGATCCAAACGGTTTCAGACCGCTGGCACTGGGCAAAATCGA
>JAWVYR010000046.1:0-11985 GCA_033722635.1 Balneolaceae bacterium
AGATGTGAGAAGTGAGCAGCGAGTAGTGAGATTTAATGAGATTAACATATGGTTTTACAAATTATGATTGCACCTTTTTGAATTCGAAATCCGAGTGAACCAAATCCGAAACAGTTTAACACTAAATAGCCCTTTTACTGATGAAAGAAGCCGTCATCGTTGCCGCAGCCCGAACCCCCACCGGAAAAGCCAACAAGGGATCGCTCCGTTTCACCCATCCGGGTACTATAGGTGGGGAGGTGATCAAATCCCTCCTGGAGAAGGTCCCCAACCTGCCGCCGGAGATGGTGGATGACGTGATTCTCGGCTGCGCTTATCCGGAAGCCCATCAGGGCAACAACATCGCTCGTCAGTGCGCGGCGCTGGGTGGACTTCCTCCATCGGTACCGGCAGCCACGGTGAACCGTTTTTGCTCCTCGGGCCTGCAGACCATCGCCCAGGCAGCCGAGCGGATCATGGTGGGAGCAGCCGATGTAGTGATCGCCGGAGGGGTGGAATCGATGTCATTGGTGCCGATGGGCGGATATACCTTCAGGCCCAATCCTGAGCTGGTGGAAAACTATCCCGAGATGTATATAAGTATGGGGTTGACGGCCGAAAATGTGGCAGATAAATATGAGGTGAGCCGGGAGGATCAGGACCGATTTGCACTGAGAAGTCATAAGCGGGCTGTCGAAGCATGGGAGGAAAAACGGTTTGAAGAGCAGATTGTCCCGATCGAGGTAATGGAAAAACGCGTGACCGCTTCCGGGGAGGTGGAGGAGAAGAAATTTCACTTTGACCGGGATGAAGGGCCCCGCCCCGATACCTCCATGGAGGCCCTATCGGGGTTGCGTCCGGTATTCAAGCAGGGGGGAACGGTCACCGCCGGCAACTCCTCGCAGATGAACGATGCCGGGGCCGGCGTAATCGTGATGAGCCGAGAAAAAGCAGAGGAACTGGGGTTGGAGCCGATGGCCCGGTATGCGGGTTATTCCGTGGCGGGGGTACCGCCTGAGATCATGGGCATCGGCCCGGTGGAGGCGATCCCGAAGGTGTTGGAGAAAACCGGCCTCTCGAAGGATGATATCGACCTGATAGAGCTGAATGAGGCTTTTGCCGCCCAGTCGCTGGCGGTAATCCGTGAGCTGGACCTGGACGAGGAAACGGTGAATGTGAACGGGGGTGCGATCGCGATGGGCCATCCGCTGGGATGCACCGGCGCGAAACTGACCACCCAGATCCTCCATGAAGCCCGTCGGCGCGGCTCGGGCTATGTGATGGTAACCATGTGTGTGGGCGGAGGCATGGGTGCCGCCGGTATTTTCGAAAATCTACTTTGAAGCGAATCCTAAAATCCAAAAAGATAGCGAATACCCCCCTGAAATCCTGGGGTGTTGTGATATCTCAAATGATTAATAGCCGTGTAAATGCTTCGAATGCTCGAAAATTAGACCCTTTCGGATGTAGAAATTTCATTTAAACCTTCTAACCACATTCAGGAAATCATGTTCACCCCCGATACTCTTCAAGACCAAACCATCCTGATCACCGGCGGCGGAAGCGGTCTCGGCCTGTCGATGGCCCAAAAATTTCACTCCCTGGGAGCCGGCATTGCGATCTGCGGCCGCACGGAGGATAAACTTCAAAAGGCCGTGGAAGAGATCGGCAGTCAAGGGGAGGGACAGGTGGAATACTATGTGGCCGATGTCAGAGACTACGAAAGAGTTCAGCAAATGATCGACAGCATCGTCAGCGATTTCGGGCAGATGGACGGGTTGGTGAACAACGCCGCCGGCAACTTTCTGGCTGCTTCCGAGGATCTGACGCCGGGTGGTTTTAAAGCTGTAGTGGATATCGTGCTGCATGGCAGTTTCAACTGCACGCATAGCTTCGGCAATTACCTGATCGACGCCGGGCGCGAGGGGACGGTGCTCAATATGGTGACCACCTACGCCGAATCGACCGGATCCGCTTTTGTACTGCCCTCGGCCTGCGGGAAGGCAGGGGTATTGACGATGACCCGGTCGCTGGCCTATGAGTGGGCCGAGTACGGCATTCGTCTGAACGCGATCGCCCCCGGACCGTTCCCCACCGAGGGCGCCTGGACACGCCTATTTCCCGATGATAAATTTGAGGACCGCTATCTCTCCAAAATACCGGCGGGCCGCTACGGGAAACATGAGGAGCTGGCCAACCTGGCGGTCTTCCTGATGTCGGACATGGCCCGGTATATCACCGGTGAATGTGTGGTGATCGACGGCGGCGAACGCCTCTCCGCCGGCCAGTTCAATTTCATCGACCAACTGGCACCGAGGGAACAGGTCAAACAGCTTTTCAGATCGATGAAGCCCGATGGAGATGGGTAGGGTTGCCGGGCTCATACGCGAGCAATCCGGTTCCTGATCTTGTCCACTACCTTGCAGACGCGTAGCGCATCATATCCGCTGAACAGGGTAGGCTTGTTCATCTGTATCGCCTTCAGGAATTGTGTTACGGCTATCTCGGCGGAGGTGGAGGGGTCGAAGGATTCCTTTTTGAAGAACAGGTGCCCGCTCTCGTTGGCTTCTCCCAACCGTACATGCTGCTGCAGCACATCACAGTCGACAAGGAAGGTGTGATCGGCTGCCACCCGTTTGTGGCGGTTTTCGGCTGCACAGGTGGTGACGAAAATGCCGGAGGTAGCCCCGCTGTCGAACCGGAGGAAGATCTGAATGGATGAAGGATCGTCCCCGCCGATATCCGCCGACTTGATATCGATATGATGGACAATGCCGTCGATCCATTTCAGGCAAAAAGCCAGTTCATCGATCCAGTAATATTCCAGATCGTATTTCATCTCCATAAAATGGGTATGGCTGATCTCGCGGATCACCTGGATAAAGTTGGGTTTGCGTATCTTGCTGTACATCCATTGGGAGGCCGGGGCAAATGTCGGCCAATGGGAAAACTGGAGCACGATGTCGGATTCCTCTGCCGCATGGTAGGCTTTTTCGACTTTAGCGGTGTCGGTCGGCAGCCGGGAGATCAGGAATGCGTGGCATCCTTTCTGCAGGGCCTCCAGCACGATCTCAAGCTGTCGGTCGGTGTCATCCATGATCAGGCAACCATCCACGGATCCGATATCCTTCAGATGTGCCGCGATGACCACTTCCGTTACGCTGTGATGGGGTCTGAGATGCTGCTCCCAGGCAACAGCCCGATCCGCCGGTCCCACTATTCCAATTTTCATAGGTTGCTATCGATCCAGTTTGATATATCCCGTTGCGGAATGATCCGCAAATCAGAAGATAATTCAAAATTTAATGGGATGGGTAGGGAACAGGATGATGGTGCTGCCGGAATGTATCGGAAGGTTTCAATCCGGCATGACCAGGGCGAGAATGAAATAGAGCAATACGGGACTGCCAAATCCAACCAGGGTGGTGATCACGAATAGCAGTCGGATGATCGTCGGATCCCAGCCAAGATATTCGGCAATTCCGCCGCAGACCCCTGCGATCATTCGATCGGTTCTTGATTTCTTTAATTTTGCTCCCATGTAGATGGTCGTTTCGTTGTTCTACTTATGTTGCGTAATGCAGTACGAATCATGGGAAATTAAGTTTCAAACCTCTTTTAAATTGATATAAAAACTGAGACCGAAATAATATACCGGAAAAATAAATGAGCTGTAGACCAGGTAGATGGGGGATTGATCGAACAGGTAGAGCAATAACAGCATCTGGACAAAGTACAATCCCCCCAGTATTAAGGTGGAAACCTTAAAATAGGGTGTTTTTGAGGGATATATGAATTTTATCGGTACCAGGGAGGCTGCAGCAAAGACCAGCAGGATGATCGAGGCGTAGGGGTCGGGTATATTCAGCAAAAAGAGGTAGAATACAACGATATTCCAGTAGGAGGGGAACCCGAGAAAAAAATTATCGTCGGTTTTGGCTTCTTTGTTCGAAAATGCCAGGGCACTCGAGATCGCACACAGCAACAGCACCCAGACCGGCAGATGCATCACTGCAAATCCCCAAAAAAGAGGTACCACCGTCCAGGTCAGATAATCGACCAGGTTGTCGAGCAGCGAGCCGTCGATCTTGTCTCCCCATTTGTCGATGTTCACGGCTCTTGCCAAAGTTCCGTCGATGCCGTCGACAAATACCGAGAGAGCGAGCACCCAAAAGGCTTCCTTGTAAAAGCCGCTGTAGACCAGGGCCAAAGCCCAGAGGCCCAGAGCAGCTCCTGTTGCCGTCAGCACATGCACTCCGTATGCCGAAACCGTCGGTATTATCCCGTTTTGTTTCAGATGCAACCCGATTGATTAACTGGGGTAATGCAATAAAATAAAAAAAGCGGAACCTTGGTAGCTCCGCTTTTAGGTAAAAGGATGAAAAAACCTGTTCGATGGTATTACACGGATAATTTATTTTATGGTTTCATCAATTAACTACTCAGTCACCGAGTTTGAATACGACCGGCAGGGAATACTGTACGCGAACCGGCTCTCCCCGCTGCATTCCGGGCTCGAACTCCGCCTGTTCAACACAGCGCAAGGACTCCTCATCCGCCCCGCCGCCGATACCGCGTACCACTTTCGGGTTTTCCACATCGCCTTGTTCGTTTACGATGAACTGCACGATGACACGTCCCTCTATTCCGGCCTGTTGAGCATCTTCAGGATAGTCGATGCACTCGTAGAGGTCGCTCAATCCTCCTTTCAGGTGTGGCATCTTTTCCACAACCACAAAATAGTCTCCTCCGTCGGAACTCTTTTTTACCGCTGACTGCTGCATCTCCTCCGGGGATTTCAGATCACTGAGTGCGGCTTCCCTGTCCACCACCTCCATGATCACCACGCCGTTTTTGCCTTTGTCGCCATAACGATTTATCGCCTGCTGACCTTTGAGTACCTCGATGTTTCGAATATATTCGTGTTTGATCCGGGCCATGATAGTTCTATTCTGCTCTTCGAGGATTTCCCCATTGATAACATAAAGGGGTTTTTGACTGGAATCGGTATCGGTAGCTATATCCTGTTGAACAGTCTCAATTTCCGACTTGGTGATGCCGTCGGTGGTCAGATCGGAGCAGGAGATGAACAGCACGGCCATCAACGCAACTCCGGCACTGAGCATGATGCTGCGGATAGTCGAGGTTTGATTGTATCTGAATAGATTCATCTGTTGAATACGTTTTTTTAAGGTTGAAGATTTCACAGCCATACTGACGGCCGCTTGGAGGTCATGAACATCTCTCGGAGCAAGTTCGAAAAGCAGACTGGCATACGCTTTCCGGGATATCGATACGTCGGTGAGCACAGCACCGTCGCAGGAGATCTCCCGGTACTCGGTGATCTGGCGATCCAGCAGATGCAGCAGCGGATGGAACCAAAAGAGCATTTTTATCAGTTCCGTGACTGTTTTCAGCGGATAATCATGCCGATCGATATGTAGCAGTTCATGGCGAACCGCCATATTCAATCTGTTGGTATCGGTGACGATGTCGCTCGGTATCACCACCACCGGATGGAGCCAGCCATAGGTAAAGGGAACGGAGACTTCTGTTGAATGGAAAAGGGACGGTTCATGGGTCAAATCGTTCAACAGGGCTCTGTTGATGTTTGAAAGCCGGTCAACCGGGATACATTGGTGTTCAGGCAACGACACTGTAAAGGCCTTGAGTTTCCGCACCTGCCTGTAAACCAATCCTATGCCGCCGATACTTCCGACAGCCAGCAAAAGGTTCAGGATGCCGATCCAGAAACCGGTGCTGCCAATAAATGAAAGCGAAGACTCCGCGACGGCAGGTCCACTGACAGATATCGGATTGTCAATGACAATCAGGGAGATGAGTACCGGTTCCTGCTGGAAGACCAGGTCGTTGACAAGTCCGGCCAAACCATAGAACAACAGGCTCGCGGGGAGCGAGATCACCAGGGCCAGCCTCAGATGGTATTGATATAGGGGGTTAACGTTACGGACGAGAGTAATCGCTGACATGATCACAAGCACGAAAATCGTCCACATCAGTACCGGGAACCAAAAAGCCCCCAAACTGGCATATCCCAGATCTTTTATGATATTTATCACCTCTATCATGATCAGTCCTCCATCCTGCTTATCATCCTGCGGATCTCTTCGATCTCTTCCTGCGATAGATCCTCACCTTCAACCAGTGTCTGCACCAGCTCGGCCGGCGAATCCTTGAATACTTTTTTGACCAGATCCTTAATCAGGCTGAAGCGAACTTTTTCCGGTTCCTTGTCCGGGCTGTAGACATAGGTGAGGCCTTCTTTGCGGTATTTCAGGTAGCCCTTGTCGGCCAGATTTTTCATTACCGTCATGATGGTGGTGTAGGCGACCTCCCGTTTATCCAGGATGCGTTCCTGCACCTCTTTTACGGTGGCTTCGCCCAGCTCCCATACATGCAGCAGCACTTCCATTTCGGTTTCGCCAAGTGGCGTCAGGGATTTTCTCATAACAATTCCGGTTTTAAGACTATTAACTTAGTACTAATATAATAGTATTAAATTTAATAGCAAATGTTTTAGGGAAAAAATCACAGTTTTGATTTCACTTCGTGGATCACCTGTTCGGGGGTGTCGCACAGCACGAGATCTTTGTCATCGAGCGAGCGGAAGAATCGGCCGGCTTGCCTGCTTTGATTGATCACCATCACCGGTTTGCCGGCTTTCAGGGCCAGCATGATCTCCGATATGGTGCCTTTCCCGGTGCCGCACCCGATCACGACCTCGGAGCTCAGCACATTGATATTGTTGCGGGCGCTGCCCATACCCGTAACAATCGGTATATCCACATATCGGGAGCTGTCTCTTCGGCTGCTGCCGGGCAGAATGCCGATGGTCAGTCCGCCGGCTTCACGGGCCCCGCAGGAGGCCGCATCCATCACTCCGATATCCCGGCCTCCCGTAAGCAGCACCCAGCCCTCGGCGGCGATCTGCTTGCCCAGTTCGTAAGCGAGTTCCATGTCATCCTGTGTGGCCCCGGATCCCGGTCCCATCACACCTATTATTGTCCTGGCCATAAGCGTATATCGGTTTCAGTTGGCGGTTTGGTTGTAATCGACCGACAGATCTTTCCTTTCTCTATAGTAATCAAAATAGGGGAAAGGTTCTGTGCTCAACTGGCGTATGTGCTGGATGAGGAATCACGATCAAACAGAACGCTTGCCATCGTCCGTCATGTTATAAAAACAGCAAGCTGAAAAGATTGAACTTCAAGTAGTATTCATTTTGATATGGAATATACACAGGTAAGTACACTGCAATTCAAGATCTCCAGGATCACCCTGGGAACCTGGGCGATCGGGGGATGGCAATGGGGAGGTACCGATGAAGAGGCATCGATCAAAACGATTTTAAAGGCGTTGAGCATGGGAGTCACCACCATCGATACCGCCCCGGTCTACGGGTTCGGTAAAAGCGAGGAACTGGTCGGCAAGGCGGTCGAAGAATATGGCGACCGCGAGAAGGTGATCATCGCAACGAAAGCAGGCCTCAAATGGAACGAACAGGAGCAGGTTTTTCGCAACTCCTCCTACGACCGAATTATGCGGGAGGTGGAGGATTCCCTGGAGCGATTGAACACCGATTATATCGACATCTACCAGATTCACTGGCCCGATTACAACACCAAATTTCTGGAGACCGCGGGCGCGATGAAGGAGCTCTATGACCAGGGCGTCATCCGTGCTATCGGTGTTTCCAATTTCGATGCCGGTCAGATGAGAGCCTTCATGAATACCGCTCCCATCCATATCTGCCAGCCGCCCTATAATCTTTTTGAGCGCGAAATGGAGGAGGAGATCATGCCGTTCTGCAGGGAAAACGACATCTCCCTGCTGACCTACGGTGCACTGTGCCGCGGGCTGCTGTCCGGCAAGATGGATGAAGACTGGACCTTTGAAGAAGGGGATATACGAAACACCGATCCGAAATTCCAGGGCGAGCGCTTTAGCCAATACCTGGAGGCGGTCGACCGGCTGGACAAGTTTGCCCGGGCCAACTACGACCGCAGTGTGCTGCACCTGGCGGTCCGTTGGATCCTGGATAAAGGGGTCGACTCCGCCATCTGGGGCGCCCGCAATCCAGGCCAGGTAACCTTCGACGAAGTGTTTGGCTGGAAGCTGTCTGATGAGGACCTTTCCGAGATTGAACAGATCGTCGAGGAGGCCGTTGATCAGCCAGCGAGTCCTGAATTCATGGCTCCCCCCGCCTGATCCGGCTCCCTACCTCGCATCATCATGTGAGTATCCGGGCAGCAAGTTTATTCGTACCATGTGGTAAATCAGACCCCAAAAGGAGGGCATTATGGTACGAAAGATACTGTTGACAGCATTACTTACCGGTGTATTGTTTATTCAGGATGCGAACGCCCAGGGCATCGATTTCGGCCTGAGCCTGAATGGCGGTTTCCCACAGGGCAGTTTTAAAAACAACGTGGAGAGCAACGGGTTCGGTTTCGATGCGGTGATCGGGTACAATCTGCCCCGTATGCCGGTGACCGTAGGGCTGAACCTGGGCTATATCAACTATGGAAGCAGCTCCCGGTTTGAATCGTTCAGTCCCAATATCCCGGAGGTGACCGTACGGGTAAAGACCACCAATAATATACTCACGACCCATCTCTTCACCCGGCTGGAAGCCCCGGTCGGCCCCGTCAAACCATATGTCGACGGCCTGGTGGGGTTCAACTATCTCTTTACCGAATCGAAGGTAACCGACGATGATTTTGAGGAACCGATCGCCAGTACCACCAATTTCGATGATGCGGCGTTCAGCTACGGCGTAGGTACCGGCCTGAAAATCAAACTTGGCGAGAGCGTAAATGCAGAAAACGGCCGGTTGGCACGATGGTACCTCGATCTGAGGGCCCGTTATCTGCTCGGAGGCGAGGCGGAATACCTGAGAGAGGGTTCCCTGCAGCGATCGGGCAGTACCCTGATCTTCGATACGCGGCGCTCCAAAACCGATCTGCTTACATTTGGAGTCGGTTTCTCGGTCGAGTTTTGAACGGCCGCAAAACAGCAGGTGCAGGGAATGCAGGATCCGCTTTTGCTGTTGATGCTCGCGACATCAACATGAACCGGATACCCGATGGAGCAGATCAACCAACACCGGATCTTTAACCGGAATGACGCCGACTTCAACCGCGACGGTGATTACCTCCTCTACTGGATGCAGATCAACCGGCGGTTTCATTACAATTATGCACTCGATCATGCGGTCGACCTGGCCAATCAGCTTGGTAAACCGCTGTTGATCTACGAAGGGTTGAACTGCGACTATCCCTGGGCCTGCGACCGGATCCATCATTTTATGCTGCAGGGAATGAAGGAGCATCTGGAATATGCCGATGAGCAGGAGCTCAATTACTACAGCTATCTTGAGGATCAACCTGGTAACGGCAGCGGACTGCTGTACCGCCTTGCTGAGAACGCCTGCGGCCTTGTCACCGATGAATACCCGGTGTATATCATACGGGAACATAATGAACGGGTGCCGTCCAATCTTTCGATCCCTTATATCACGGTCGATTCCAACGGATTGATCCCGCTTGGTCTGACTGACAAAGCTCCCTACAGCGCCTATCTGTTCAGGAAGACGATGCAGAAGCATTTTGTGGAATGCTATACCCATCCTCCCGATAAGGATCCGATCGAACGGCTGGAGAACCGGGAGCAGATCGAACTGCCCGGGGATTTTAAAGCGCAATTTCCAGCTGCCCGCCATCACCTGCAGGATATCGGGGGTTTTATCTCCGGGCTGCCTATCCGCCACGATGTCGGACCGGTGGAGAGGACTGGAACGAGGCAGGCGGCACTGGGCAAACTGGGACAATTCATTCAATTCGGACTGATGGAGTACGATGAAAAACGCAACGATCCGGACGAAAACAAGTCGAGCGGACTGAGCCCCTGGCTGCATTTTGGGAAAATTTCGGAGTATGAGGTGGTCCGGGCGGTGCTGGATCATCAGCCGTCGGAATGGGATCTGGATGATATCACCTATAACGACGGTTCCCGGGGTGCGTTCTTCAACGGGAATGACAGCATCAGCGCATTTCTTGATGAGGTGATCACATGGCGGGAGGTGGGATTCCATTTCGCCCACCACACATCCGATTACGATCGGTATGAGAGCCTGCCCGACTGGGCGCTGGAAACGCTCGAGGACCACCGCGACGATCCCCGGGAGCATCTCTACGATTACGAGGAGCTGGAACAGGCGGATACCCATGATGAGATCTGGAATGCAGCCCAGACACAGCTCAGGGAAGAGGGGATCATCCACAACTATCTCCGAATGTTATGGGGTAAGAAGGTGATCGAATGGACGCCCGATCCCGAGACGGCCCTGGAGTACCTGATCGAGCTCAACAACCAGTATGCGCTGGATGGGCGGGATCCCAACAGCTATTCAGGGATTTTCTGGTGTTTCGGACGTTTCGACCGTCCCTGGCAGGAGCGGAAGATCTTCGGCAAGGTGCGCTATATGACCAGCGATAGCACCCGACGGAAGGTGAAGCTGGATGACTACCTGGCAAAATACGGTGCGAAATGAAACCGGCGTTTGGGAATCCACGCCTGTTAGTAAACAGGTAGGGTTCCAGGGCTGAAGCCACAGCTGACGGTTATCCGATTACCATCTTTCTCACAGCCGTTCCACCAGTGCTGTTACCAGTCTGGCAAAATCCTCTTTTCGCAGCGATGCGGCCTCTGCCACCTCGCCGTGATCCAGCTTTCCGTGGCTGACTCCGGATGCCATGTTGCTGATGACCGAGATCGCCACGGCTCTCAGGCGAAGGCGTGCGGCCTCGGCGAGCTCCGTGGCGGTGGACATGCCCACGGCATCGGCGCCCATCACGCGCAGGGCCCGGATCTCCGCCTTGGTTTCATAGTTGGGTCCGGTCACATAGGCGTATGTGCCCCGCTGGACCGAAAGTCCGAGCTCCGCAGCGATCTCGCGGGTGCGATCGGCAGCAGGATAGTGGGTATATCGAAACTGGTCGTGTCCGCGAGGTAGGATCGTCTTATTGTGGCGGAGAATGTCGTCGATCACCATCATGTCGCCGACCTTGAAACCCCTGTTGATAGCGCCGGCTGCATTCGAGATTATCAGCTTTTGGGCGTTCAGGCCGGATGCGATATAGACCGGCAGCGCAGTCTGTTCAAAAGTATACCCCTCGTAATGGTGAAAGCGGCCGGAGAAAGCGATCACCGGCTTTCCTGCAACCGATCCATGTATCAGTTCACCGTCATGACCTTCAACCGAGCTTACCGGGAAGTTCGGAATGGAATCATAGGGAATAGAACCTGCAATGTGTATCTGCTCGGTAAATGCCCCGAGTCCCGAGCCGAGGATGATTGCGGCCTCCGGCGATTCCGGCAGCTGCTGTTCCTTCAGGTAGCCGATCAGTTCATACAGCGAATCAGGTACGGGCATGTTCCTCCGGGCTTTGGATGCTGTATCCCCTGCGCTCCTCATAGTCGGTGAGCCTGAATATGGGGTGCTCGCTGTCGTGGTAGCCCAGGATCAAAAACTGTTCCTCGTAGGCTTTGCGGGTGAGTTCCTCCCGCAGTTTCATGCTTCGCTCGGGATCGTAATCGAATTTGGCTGCAAATTTTTGGTTGACCTTCCCCCGGGCGGCCAACACGTCTCCCGCCATCATATATTTGTGTTTCCCACTCTCAAACAGCAGGAGCTGTGAAAATTCGGTATGTCCTCCGATTTTCCTGACTGTTATCTCCGGGTAGGGATGGGCTTCCTCGTCCAGAAAATGCAGATCAGCCCGGGCATCCAGGAAGTGGATAAACTCGGTTTTCTCATCATCGTAGTAGGTTCCCAGTGCCGTCACCTTTTTCCACCCCCCCTCGGACACCCAGATTTTGCTTTCCGGGAAGGTCAGCTCCCAGTAGTTGTGGCTCTTCCCGGCCAGCCCGCCGATATGGTCGTAATGCAGATGACTGAGAAAGATATCGGTGATGTCATATTCG
>JAWVYR010000047.1:0-11625 GCA_033722635.1 Balneolaceae bacterium
ATTTCTACCCGGGCCAGGCTGTCGCTCCTGGTCATGCGCTCTGCCAGCATCATCTCCTCCCTGTTCCAAAGTTCGGTGCTGGCCGGCATGGAGTTCAGCAGTATGAGTTTTCGCAGGTTGCCGGGATAGTGCAGGGCATATTTCATGGCAAGCAAACCGCCCCATGAATGGGCGATAAGATGAACCCGGCCCAGCTCCAGTGTTGCTCGCAGCTCTTCGATATCCTCGACAAACGTATCCAGACGGTTATAGGTACTGTCGGAATCGGCTGACGACCGGCCGCTCAGCCGCTGATCATAAAACACCAGTTCATAATCCCCGGCCAGCGGCTTCAGCGGATCCACCAGATAGCCGTGGTCAAGCAGCGGACCGCCGTGAACCACGATGACGGGCGGACCTGATCCCATGCGTTTATAATAGAGATCGGTATCATTGACGGTGATAAATCCTTCCGTTTTTTCCATTTCCTGTCCCTTCTCCGAACAGGCAGCAGCCATCCCAATGGCTGTCAAACAAACGATAACGCATTTAACGATTCTGTGGTGGAAGGTATTCATCGGGCAGGGCATATTTGTCGGTTTCGTCAAACCAAAGTATGGAGGTGATAAACCATCCTCCATCTTTGCGGATAAGTTGAATGGAGTTTACACCTCGAACGGTATCGGTGCCGTCGGTTGATTCGATGGTTGCCGAATAGGTGCTGAAGGCATGGTATATACCGGCATATGAATCCCTCTTCCTGTTTATCTCACTTTCACGGAATTGCAACAGGTTTCCACTGTTAATCTGTTTTTTGAAACGTTCGATAAATTCGTCGATATCCATTTTTTGGTAGGTGGTATCGATTGCATGTATCAGCAGGGCATCTTCCAGGAATAGCGACCGCAACAGCTTCCAGTCGGGCATCGTGTCGTGGTCGTAGGTGAGGGCATGGTATAGTTTCTGAATGGCGTCATCGGGTGTCTCCGGGGGCATAACGGTAGTAATTTGAGATTTGCCGGTGTGGACAGCGGTGAAGGTCAGGAACGTGAATAAAAGTACAGTTTTACGGATCATGTTTGCTGTGCAGTATTGAGATGGTATCGAATGTATGTGGGAATATACCATCCGGCGGTTATTTTTTACGCGATTTCAACAGGCGGGCGATTTCGTCCTCTCCCAGCGGTTCCCGCTGCTTTATTTTCAGGCTGTCGGACCATTCCTGTTTAAAATCATCCTGTATGAACCAGTTTATGCCTGCCGTTATGATCATCGTGATTAGAGCGCCGGTTGTGGCGAGCGCCATATCCTTTTGGGCATCCCAGACATCTCCCTGAGTGCCCAGGTAGGCGATGCCGAGGTCTCCGCCGAAATAGGAGGCGGCTCCCCACTCGAACAATTCAAAAACCATCGATGAGGCCATAACCAGGTCGAATGGAAAGAAGTAGGCCCAGAATCCCTCCACACTAGCGATCCGGCAGTAGATCTCCCGGACCGGATAGGCCAGTAGCAGTCCGTAGGAGAAATGCACCAGTCGGTCGTAATGGTTGCGCTCCCAACCCATCCATTCATCCAGGCTGAATCCGAGATAGTTTCGGAAAAAGCTGTCGTACGGTACCTCGGCGTAGGTGTAGTGAGCCCCCACTTCGTGAAAACACAAAAATATGAAAATCAGGGTATAGGAAATCCTGGAGAGCGGGAAACTGCGGTAGGTCGCGGCCAGGTACAGGATAAACAGTATCGCCAGCACGTTTTCAAGGGCCCAGTCAGCCCGGTCATGCGGATCGATGGCCAGCGTCGCGAATAGGATGGCAAAGATGATTCCAAGTACCGCCAGGTATTTTACGCGATCGATGCGGTGTATCGAGATTTTGTTCATGGATGCTGCTAAGATTGATGTCGTTAAGCCCGAAAACCGATCAGGTATCGGAGTGCCAACGGTGGCGTTTGAATTTGGTGTATCGGTAATCCTCCACCTGCGCCCATTCGGGTATGACCAGCCGAAGCAGGAAGCAGTAGAGGTAAAACATGCCGATCGGAATGTAGGCTAAAAATATACTGGTATTCAACAGGGGAGTAGGAAAGTTATTGAGGTCGCCGTAGTTGATCAGCAGGTAAACAAGCAGCGTCGGCAATCCCACCAGAATAAACAAGAAGGCGAGCCAGCCGTAGCGTTTCTGCCGGATCAATACTTTCAGCATCAGGGGAAGAATCGCCAGGGCAGCCAATCCCACGAAATAGATGGCGATAAAATGTAAAAAGCTGATCAGGAACAAAACTGAACCGGCCAATTCAAAGTTCAACCAGTACATCAGCCGGTCGATGTCGTTGTTGTCTTTTAGATGAATTTCCATCCGGACATTTTTTCGATATGGGTTGACAGCCGTCATCTGTACATGCCGCCTTTCGAAGGCGGTGCCTGGCTCAAATTACCATATTAATCGGAAAATACAATAATGGACGAGTGGTTACTGCGCAGGTGCAGCCGCTATATCGGTTCCAGCCGGGCGGTAAAGTGGCGCAGTACCTCCTGTTCCTCGACAATCCTGTATCCGCCCATTTCCTCGCGCTGCCGGTAGGCCGATTCGATCACCTCGAACAGGTAATCGACATGACTCTGGGTATAGACTCTACGCGGGAAGGCCAGCCGCACCAGTTCCAGGCGGGCCGGTTTCTCGGTACCGTCGGGCTGCCTGCCGAACATGACCGAACCGATCTCCACACCGCGGACTCCGCCCAGGAGGTAAAGCGCGTTGTTAAATGACCATGCCGGGTACTGCAGCGGGGGGATGTGCGACAAGATCTCTCCGGCGTCGATATAGACGGCATGGCCTCCGGTTGGCCTGACGATCGGTATGCCGGCCTCGGTTAACTTCTCGCCCAGGTAAGCGATCGAGCGGACCCGGTAGCGCAAATATTTTTCATCCAGCGCTTCAAACAACCCTTTTGCGATCGCCTCCATGTCGTAACCCGCCATTCCGCCATAGGTGGGAAAGCCCTCGGTTAGGATTTCCAGGCTGCGGCATCGGTTTGCCAGATCGTCATCGTTGAGAGCCAGGAACCCTCCGATATTGGTCATGCCGTCTTTTTTGGCACTCATGGTGCAGCCGTCGGCATGGCTGAAAATCTCTTCCGCGATTTCCCGCGGTGTTTTATCGGCATACCCTTCCTCCCGGGTTTTTATGAACCAGGCGTTCTCTGCAAACCGGCAGGCGTCGATGAAGAGCGGAAGGTTGTGCTGTCGGGCGATCTTCGATACAGCCCGTATATTCTCCATGCTGACCGGCTGGCCTCCTCCGGAGTTGTTGGTAAGAGTAATCATGATCGCTGGTATCTTCCCGGGTCCGACCTCCCCGATCAATTGTTCCAGGCCATCCAAATCCATGTTGCCTTTAAACGGATGGTCGGCTCTCGGATCTTTGCCCTCCTCTATAATCAGATCCACCGCTTCGGCGCCGGCATGTTCCACATGGGCACGGGTGGTATCGAAGTGGGTATTGTTGGGTACGATGTCTCCTTCTTCGGCCAGCGTCGTGAATAGGATGTTCTCCGCGGCCCTTCCCTGGTGGGTGGGAATGATATGCTTGAATCCGGTGATCTGTCTCACCGCTTTTTCGAACCTGAAGAAGGAGGAGGAACCTGCATAGGATTCATCACTGGCGATCATCCCCGCCCATTGATCCGAAGACATCGCCCCGGTGCCGCTGTCGGTCAGCAGGTCGATTTGAACATCGGCGGCCTTCAGCATAAAGGGGTTATACCCGGCTTGTTCAAGCAGTTTTCGGCGCTCCTCCAGGGTGGTGAAGTTGATCGGTTCTACCGAACGTATCCGAAACGGTTCTATGATGGTGGTGGATTCAACAGGACGTAGATTCATCGTCGATTCTTTAAGATGTTCATAATAAGCGAGGTGAAAAGATCACCGTCTCGAAGGGAAAATAGGGAGATTGAAGGGAATGGCAAGGATGAATGTAAGGGCCGGTTTGCAGCAAGCATTCAATTAATAGAGATTGCTGCTGTGGGCATGTACGAGTTTCCATTCGCCGGCCCGCTTTTCGAAAATGTGGGTCTGCCACGATTCAAACTCCACCTCTTCGCCATTTTCTCCCTCTGTCGCGATATGCATCTTGCAGGTCAGCCAGGCGGTGTTCTTCGATTGGGAGATGGTCGCATCTATCTCCTTGACCTGCACGCGAAGGGCCGGCTTTCCCCGGAGCCACTTGCGGTATTCGGTTCCAATCGTTTTCCATCCCCTCAGCCACTCCCTTTCGCTCGAATGGATCAGTTGAATATAGTCGGTATGGGCCCAAAATCTTTGGTAGGATTCCCAATCCCCTTTTTCCAGCGCCCTGACGGCTTGGTTCCAGACTTTGATGAGGCCCTGTTTATCCGATCTTGACATGCAACACAATTTATCGATGCGATTCCATATCAACCGTGGCCATACATTCCACTTCCACGGCAGCACCCAGTGCAAGGCCGTCGGCCCCGAAGGCACTTCGGGCGGGATAGGGTTTCTTGAAATATGTCACATAGACCGAATTGAATTCACCCCATTGGGAGATATCATCGATCATGACCGTGCATTTGATCACCTTATCCATAGAGGAGCCGAACTGTTCGAGCACCGTCCTGATGTTGGTCAGCGCCTGCTCCGCTTCGGCTTTCAGTCCGCCGGGCACCAGTTCCAGCTTCCCCGGCTTGTTGCCGATCACCCCGGAGAGATAGATCATGTTTCCCACCCGGACCGCATCGGAAAATGGCAGGTCAAGTTTGCCCATCTCTTCAGTGGTAAAATGGTTGATGATGATCTCCTCCTCAGCATCCTGTGCACAGGCGCCGGCCGAGACCATACAGATCAGAACGATTGTCAGTTGATATTTCATGACTCCTCCTTTTCGGGTTGTTGCTGCGCCGGGGGCTCCCAAAGTTCAACCTTGTTGCCCTCCGGATCCATGATCCAGGCAAACTTGCCATATTCAAACGTTTCCACTTCGCCAACCTGCTTGATTCCTTCCTTTTCGAGCAATTCCAGCAGTCGTTCCAGATCCGCTACCCTGAAGTTGAACATAAACGGTTTTTCGCTGGGGTCAAAGTAATTTGTATCCCGGGAGAACGGGGCCCATTCGGTGCGACCTTCCAGATCTGGATTATCCAGGTCTCGCCAGCGAAAGCCGTACCCTCCGTATGATCGGTCGATGGGAACACCCAGGTGTTTGCTGTACCAGTCTCCCAGTTTTTTTGGTTCATCTGCTTTGAAGAAAAATCCACCCAATCCTGTTACGCGTTTCATAGTTATTTTTTATTGATTATGGATGTTTATGTTCACTTAAACAATTCAATAATGTTAAGCTAATAAATAACAGCGGATGTAACGAGAAGAATCATTTTAAAAGAAAAAATATATTTCATTATATATTAAAAGTATGAATTTCTTATATAGTAGTTATGAGTTTCCATAAAAAATCGTAATTCATCCCGATTCGAGTGAATGACACCGAAAAAAAGAATGGGGAAATGAAGGAGTACACGATATTGGTCGTGGACGATGATAATGCTTCGCATATCATGGTCAAGAAATTACTGGGGGATAGATACAACCTGGTCCACGTCCGGGAAGCGCAAGAAGCGATCGATACGATCTCCCAAACCCCTATCAATCTGATTCTGTCGGATATACACATGCCCGAGATGACCGGCCTGGAGTTCCTGGAATCGATCATGGTGGATGCCGACAAACGGGATATCCCGGTATTGATCATGACCAACTTGCCCACGGTGGAGAAGGAAAAGAAGGCGCTGGATCTCGGGGCTGCTGATTTTATCGACAAAACGCTCTTTCATGATGACAAGGCGGAGGTGCTGAACCGGGTCGAGATGAAGCTGGTGACCAATCTCAACCTTCCGGAGCTTACCAAGGAGACCTCGATCAACAAGAAGAAGTTCGGTTCCAAGCTGATGTCGGAGGCGTTGATGGGCGATTTTGTCTCGACTACCCGGCTGCTGGGATCGCTGCTGAGACAGAGCTTCGGGCTGGATCATATATCGATCTGGACTATTTCTCTGAAGACCCCGCACCTTGTGGTAGCGGTGGGGCTGGAGCTGCCTGAGGATTACGGCAATGAAGAGCTGAAGGAGGAGGAGTCATTCAATTACATTTTCAAGAGAAAAAAACCCTATCTCTCCAACAATATTTTTAGCGGAGAGCTGGGCGTGCTGGAGGAGTTTTCCCGAAAATATGAACTTCCCGCAGAGATGGGGGTACCCCTGTTTGCCCTGGATGAAAAACAGCTGATTAAAAATAAAATGACCATTCCTGCCAAGACCGACATTTTTGGCTATGCTCTGGTGAAAAGAAACAAGGTTTTCACCACCAAAGAATACAAGTTGCTTTCCAAGCTTTTGGTACAGGCAGGCACTATTTTGTGGAGACTCTATAAAAGAGTGTGAGCTGTCTACAAAAACCCAGTAATAAATCGAGAATCTAATGTATCCATGGTTAAGAATCCGGACTGTCGCAATGGTGCTGCTTGTGGCGGTTATCGCTTATATCGCAGGCAAATTTAGGTATGATGAAGCCGGAACTCCTTTTCAACTATTTGAAATCCATCCTGACCATTGGCAGTTGGTCCATATCGATGTGGAAACTACGGGATTGATACCGGGCTATCACGAGATGATCGATATTGGAATCGTATTAACCGATGTAAAGGGGAATATAGGGGACAGTCTGTTTCTTCGAATCCAGCCGGACCATCCCGGTCGGCTCTCTGAAGGGGCCAGGCAGGTAAATGCTTTTGATGTTGATCGCTGGAAGGAGTTGGGTGCCCTGCAGGCTGGGGCAGCGGTCGACAGCATCATCGAATTTCACCGGCGAAGGACAGGCGAGAAGCGACTAATGCTGGTGGCACATAACAGCTATTTTGATGCGGCTTTCCTTGATCATTTTTTCCGGGATGCAGATAGATCATGGAGAACCCTCTACCATTATTATGTACTGGATATTTCGTCGATGATGTGGAGCCTCGGATTCCGGAATTTAACCGGAGACTCATTACGGGCGTTGTATAAAATTCCGGATGAACCCCAAATACCGGAGTTGCATACCGGTATCACAGGAGCGATGAAAAATGCCCGAACCTATCAAGCGATATATCAATATCGAAAGGAACATTTTCGATAGGAGAGGGGGATGGTGTTGTCAGGACTCTTAATTATTGAACCCATGTGATCATTGGTAACTGTGTGGTTCGCCGGAGATAGGAAGATGCCGGTGGCCGGTTAAAAATTTTTTAAAAATACCCTTTGATTGCTTGCGAACTATTGCTTAATATCTATTTAAGATAAAAAGGTATTAATATCCTAAACAGTAATCGTTAAGTAACATTCCGGGACCATGAATACAATCAAAACGATGCTTTCTATCACACTGGTTACCCTCCTTTCTGTGGTACTGGTGGCCTGTCAGCAGAAGTCGGACCAGTCTTCCGAGGATCTGGAAAAGATCTCGGAATCCAACAGGGGACAGGCATATGTTGTTGATGAGGACTCCAAGCCGAATATTCTTCAAATCGCACGTGCTTCGGAAGCCCATTCTACGTTGGCTACAGCGATCGAGGCTGCGGGGGTCCAAAATGTACTGGTCAATGCCGGACCGCTTACCGTATTTGCCCCGAACAACAAGGCTTTTGAAAAGCTGCCGGAGGGCACGGTTGAAAATCTGCTGAAACCGGAGAACAAATCGAAGCTCTCAAAGATCATCACTTCGCACGCTTCACCGGCCAATCTGCATTACGATCAGCTTAAGGATGGCATGCAGGTGTACCTGGCCACCGGCCAATACGTCGAGGTGGAGGTAAAGGATGGGGAGAAATATGTCCACGGGGCTAAGATCCTGGATTCCATCGACGCTTCCAACGGCGTAATCCATATCGTGGACCAGGTGTTCCTGTTTGACGAATCTTCCAACTGATGTAGTTATCCCATCCCCGGCTGGCACCGGATTCTTCCCCGTAATGGTGTCGGCCGGGATCTATTTTTGGGCGTTGTTCTCGGTACCATAAGCAGAAATGGTAACATCTGAATTTGGATGCGGATAGGACCATCGTCAATAGCCAACCATTCTTATAAGGGTCTCGAGCCTCGACGGGTCCACTGCTCCGTCGATTCGAAACCCGCTGCACAGGTCAAGGCCGAATGGCCGCACTTCGTCGCTCGATTCCAGACCCGTAATAAGAATCACCTGTACAATACCCACCTTAGGACGCTGCCGCTTGATATCGGAGTAGGTTCCCTACTTTACCCGATCTATTCATAGTGGGGATTTAGGAGATACACCAGTAGGGAGCAGATACTCTTGGATAAAAAAAGATCCCGGAAAATCCGGGATCCTTAACTTCAGATTACTATATTGCGATTAATTTCCGGATCCAAGCCGGGGATTGGTCGGATGGAAAATGCCTTCCGGATTGGGATACCATACCCATGCGTGGAGTGTCCACCATTTTCCATGAGCAATCAGCAGTGGTGGTAGTGGATCTCCTGCCTGTGATGTTGGGCATTGTCCCGGTGTGACACTACCGCTCCAGCTACCAAATGCTCCGGTTGGTGGTGTAAAGTATACAAAATCGCCTGCCGGATTTTCAGCCAGGAATACGCCGATTCCTCCCTGGTAATGACATTCACCATGGATGGTCCAGGTATTAGGAATCGGTAGCTCATGACTGCTTGGATGTACATGCCAGTCATGTTCATCTAAGCCGGGAAATAGATTGAGAGCATTGGAAGGTGGAGAAGCACTGCTTTTAGGTACCGCATACTCCACCGCTACCAGTCGTTGCTGGTTGCTGCGGGGGGCATCCTCCACATACACGAGAATCTCCGGATTTTTACGGTCCAAATTCGAATCCAACGTGGGTTCTGCATTGTTGTTAAAATTTGAATCATGCAGATAATGGATTCCCATACCTGGCACATGCGGTGAAAACTGCACATACCCGTCGGCGATTGCCTTATTCAGATTGTTATAAGGCGCTGTGCCTTGGCGTACCTCCGCCAACGCTTTTCGTTGTTTTGCATGATCAGTCTGCTGCAATGCATCCGCCTTCAATGCAGTTGACTTTTTGGATGGACTATCTGAAGTGAGCGAAGAGTCACATCCCAAAATGATCAGGAACAGGCCAATAAGCCAAAGAATAGATTTAGAATTGAACATAATAATGACCCTCTCTATTTAATTAACCTTTATAAAGGTCGCTCAACTAGAAACATTTAAACTAAAATAAAATGAGTTTAAAATAAAGATATCATATTTATTTTACTGTTATATAGATTGACAAAATAGTCGAAAAAATTTACAGCCATTAAAATATAATAAGCTATAGGCGACGAACGTATCTATTACGTTTGTAAAAGAATAGCCTCTTAACGATCGTTTGTTCAATAAATATTACTAAAACGGAATACAACCGGTTTGTACAGAAAAGGGCCGCCTATTAGAGCTGCCTGTAAGCCATTAGGTTCTCAGAAGGCATATCCCAGGCTTATTCCACCCCATGGAAGGAAGACATCGAAATTGGTGAGTGGTGTAAATCCGATTTTAAAAAGAAATCCCCCTTCAGGTTTCTGATACCGGTATCCCACCGTAGCAGTAGCAGCCACGGCCGATCCGCTGCTTAGATCCAGCAGATCTTCATCCGGATCGTTTTCGGAAAAGGTGATTATGGTGATACCGCCACCCAGTTCGAGATGATGATTGCCTGTACCTGACAGGTGATTTACCATTACCGGAATCGTTATAAAGGTGCCCTCGTTTTCTGTCGTTCCGTTTTGCTCGGATTTCAACGTCGATATTTCGAATCCTACCCTGGCAAAAACCTGATTTCCGAGACTTCTTTCATAGTTGATGGAATAAAATAGTGCATTTCCCAATCCCTCAAGATAGATGGCATTTTTCGCATACCCGGAAGATTGAGAAAGACCGATTGAGTGCATAAATAAAAAAAATGCAAAAATCAGTAATAGTGATATGTTTTTCATTCTTCCCGACATTATTTCAACGTTTGTTGCAGCGAATATATAACGGCCCGAATAGCCAGTCAAATCCGGAGCAGTTTCTACTGAATGGAATACTGGACGCCATCTTTCGTGATTCAACCGGATCAAGGATCACTTCTGCTCAGTATCATCATGAGTGTCGGTTCGTCGGGATTGGTGATGGGGCCCAATTTTTTAAACCCTGCTTTTTCGTTGCAGCGAATCGCGCGTTTATTATTTGGGTTTGTATCGATCCTTATCTCCTGTATGTTCGGATCGTTAAACAGCCATTTCACAAATTGAGTAACCATTTCTGTACCCAATTCCTGATCCAGATTTGATTCATCAGCCAGGAACAGGTCGATACCCACTACACACGGTCCGGGCTTATCGGGCCACCAGTCGGATTCCTCCGCGGCCACGCGGTAATACTGGATATATCCCACCGGCCGGCTGTTCAGGTGTGCAATAAAGGGTCTGGCGTAATCCTCCGCAGCAATCCGGGGCAGGTATTTATTACGCACCTCTTCGATACAGATTTTACCGGAGCGCCACCAACTCTGCAGATGCTGACGGTTCAGCCAGTTACACAGCATCGGCAAATCGGTTTCCCCGAGGGGATGAAATTCAATCACGGTTCGGTCTTTTTCAACTCTCGGTTTTCAAGGCAGATTCCCGAATGCCGGCTACCGAATATTATCACCGAACATAAATTCTGCAGGCGGTTCAACCCCCTTCAGGTGCTCGACAAAGTAATCCCACCGCCGTTTCATAAAGTAGCGGGAGTTGCCGAACCCGTGGCCGGCGTTTGGGAAGACCAGCATGTCGAAATCCTTCTCCTCCCTGATCAGCGCATCCACCACCAGCAGGGTGTTGGTCGGGTGGACGTTGCTGTCCATCATGCCGTGGGCGATCAGCAGCTTACCCTTGAGGTTGCCGGCCAGCAGCTGGTTCGCCTGGCTGTCATAGTTGTCACCCTGTGCATAGGGCAGACCCTCCTCGTGCTGCCAGGTTTCCTGATCCACCAGCAGGCCGTGCCATTTTTCGCCCCAGTCATCCTCGTAATTACGGTTGTCGTGGTTTCCGGCACCCGACACGGCCACTTTGTAGAAGTCGGGATAGCGCAAGATCGCCCCGGTGGAGGCAAAACCCCCTCCGGAATGGCCCCAGATGCCCACCCGGGTGGTGTCCATCCAGGGATGCCGATCGGCCAGCTGGCGGATCATGGCGATCTGGTCGGGGATGCCGTTATCGCCCATGTTACCGTACCAGGCATCATGGAACGACTTGCTGCGCCCGGGTGTACCAAGGGCATCCACCTCCACGATGATAAACCCGAGTTCAGCCAGCGACTGCTTGTCGGAACGAGAGGATCTGAACGAACGGCTGCCCACGCTGCCCGTTTGCGGGCCGGGGTAGAGATAGTTTAGCACCGGATACTTCTTCGCAGCATCGAAACGGGTGGGTTTGTACATCAGCCCGTAGAGGTCGGTCTTGCCGTCTCGTGCCTTCACCCTGAATGGGACCGGGGGAACCCATCCCTGCTCTTCCAATGCCGTAATGTCGGCCTTTTCCAGCTTCGTCACCACGTTGCCCTCGAGATTGCGGATG
>JAWVYR010000048.1:0-11451 GCA_033722635.1 Balneolaceae bacterium
GGGGGCGATGCACCGGGCATGAATGCAGCGATAAGGGCGGTGGTGCGCACCTGCGTCTATTACGATATCACCCCTTACGGTATTCGCGAAGGATATGAGGGACTGATCAATGGAGACCTGCACCAGATGGACGCCTCCTCCGTAAAGCATATTATCCATCTCGGCGGCACCATGCTCAAGTCGGCACGCAGCGAGGCATTCAAAACCGAAGAGGGGATGGAAAAAGCCTGGAAAAATGTCACCGAACGGAAGCTCGACGCGATGGTGGTAATCGGTGGGGACGGGACGTTTCGCGGCGCTCAGATCTTCGGGAAGCGATTCGGGTTGCCCGTGGTGGGGGTTCCGGGCACGATCGACAACGATATCTACGGCACCGACAACACGATCGGCTACGACACCGCCACCAACACGGTGGTGGATGCAGTGGATAAGATCCGCGATACGGCCACCTCTCACAACCGGCTGTTCTTCATCGAGGTGATGGGCAGGGACGCCGGATTTATCGCCGTCAATTCCGGCATCGGTGCCGGGGCCGAGGAGATTCTGGTACCTGAGAAGGATCGCGGATATGAACAGCTGATCGAGTCACTGGAATCGAGCAAGCGCCGCAAGAAAAGCTCCCACCTGGTAGTGGTAGCCGAAGGGGAGCGAAGCGGAAGCGTCTATGAGCTGGAGCGCCGGGTAAAGGAGAAGTTCGGCGACCGGTACGAGACCAAGGTAACCGTCCTGGGCCATGTGCAGCGGGGTGGACGTCCTTCCTGTTACGACCGGGTGCTGGCCAGCCGTCTGGGGGTGGCAGCCGTGGAAGCATTGCGCGACGGCAACCAGGGTGTGATGGCCGGCATTCGAAACAACAAGATCCAGTTTACCGATTTTGAGAAAGCCACCAAACAGAATCCCAAAATGGACAAGGAGCTCCTCCGGGTGGCACAGATCATCACCATCTGATGCGTTCGATTACGTTTTGGTTTGAATGAACTTGCAAACAAAATCTTTTTTATAACAACATGCCTGAGATAAACGCCTGCATATTCGATCTCGACGGGGTGATCGTGGATACTGCCAAGTATCATTTCAAGGGATGGCAGCGGCTGGCCGGCCAGCTCGGTATCGAATTCACGTTGGAGGACAACGAGGAGCTGAAAGGGGTCAGCCGCCGGGAGTCGCTCAACAAGATCCTGGAGATGGGCGACAAGTCGGTGCCCGAGGGGGAGAAAAAGGGGCTCACCGACCGCAAGAACGAGTGGTACCGCGATTATATCTCTCATATGAGTCCGGATGAGATCCTGGAAGGGGTGAAGCCTTTCATGGACGAGCTGAAGAACCGCGATATCAAGGTGGGAGTGGGATCCTCCAGCAAGAACACCCCCTATATTCTAAAGGCGATCGGGCTTTCCGACTATTTCGACGCGGTGGTCGACGGCAACATGGTGGAACACACCAAGCCGCATCCCGAGGTGTTTCTCAAGGGGGCCGATAGGATGGATGTTGATCCGCAGAACTGTGTGGTGTTCGAGGACGCGGTAAGCGGGGTACAGGCCGCCCGTCGGGCCGGCATGATGGTGGTGGGGGTCGGGGAGCAGGAGGTGCTCGATGATGCCGACTTGGTGATCCCGGGCTTCGCAAATTTTTCAGTTGACGATCTGATAGAGGAATTTGTAACATAAACCCTACTCCGCAGCGGTAATTCTTAATATTGAAACAGCGAGTGAAGCATGGAACAATACCTGGAGATCGATCCCTGGAATATTATTGAAACGGAATTTCGCCCGGAGAAACAACGGGAGTCGGAGAGCATCTTCAGCCTCGGCAACGGGATGATGGGGCAGCGTGCCAACTTCGAGGAGCAGTACAGCGGTGACAGCCTCCGGGGCAGCTATATCGCCGGGGTATACTATCCCGACAAGACCAAGGTGGGCTGGTGGAAGATCGGGTACCCCGAGTATTTCGCCAAGGTGGTCAACTCGGTCAACTGGATCGGCATCGATGTGGAGATCGACGGGGAGCCGCTGGACCTTGCACAGTGGCAGGTGACCAGCTTTAAACGCTTGCTCAATATGAAGGAGGGCTACCTGGAGCGCACCTTTACCGCCGAGAACGAGGCCGGCAAGGAGGTAATGGTGCGAGCGGTCCGTTTCCTGTCGATGGCCGACAAGGAGGCCGGTGCGATACGATATTCTGTGACCCCCACCAACTTCGAGGGGGTGATTCGATTCATTCCCTACCTGAACGCCGACGTGGAGAACGAGGATGCCAACTGGGACGAAAAGTTCTGGGATCCCGTTTCAACCAAAATCGGGCTCAATCGCGGGTATGTGACATCCAAGACCAAGAAGACCGAATTCCATGTGACCGCCGCCATGGAATACCGCCTCACCGTCGACGGGAAGGATATCGATGTGACAGGCGAGACCGAGGAACGGGAGATGTATGTTTCTCACGCGGTGGAGCATGAAGCGATGCAAGGGCAGACGGTCACTCTTGAAAAGTACGTGGCGGTGCTCTCTTCGCTGAACCATCCGAAAGATGAGATTCAAAAGAACAGCGCTGAAGTGCTTGACCGGGTCGGCCGGAAGGGTTTCGACCTGATGATGCAGGAACAGGCCGAGCGGTGGACTGAAATCTGGGACAACAGCGATATCATTATCGAAGGGGATGCGGAGGCCCAGCAGGGGATACGGTTCAACATCTTCCAGCTCAACCAGACCTACACCGGCGAGGATGAGCGGTTGAATATCGGCCCGAAAGGATTTACGGGGGAGAAGTACGGCGGGGTTACCTACTGGGATACCGAGGCGTATGCCCTGCCGTTCTATCTCTGCACCGCCCCGCAGGAGGTGGCCCGCAACCTGCTGCTCTACCGTTACCGGCACCTGGAGAAGGCGATCGAAAATGCCGAAAAACTGGGATTCGGCGACGGTGCCGCCCTATACCCGATGGTGACGATCAACGGGGAGGAGTGCCACAACGAATGGGAGATCACCTTCGAGGAGATTCACCGCAACGGGGCGATGGTATATGCGATCTACAATTACATCCGTCATACCGGCGATCGGGAATATATGGCCGACTACGGCCTGGAGGTTTTGATCGGCGTGGCCCGGTTCTGGAGCCAGCGAATCACCTTCTCGGAACACAAACAGAAATATGTGATGCTCGGGGTGACCGGTCCCAACGAGTATGAAAACAACGTCAACAACAACTGGTACACCAACTACCTCTCCAACTGGTGTCTGCGCTACACCATCGAGATGCTGGAGATGGTGAAGCAGCAATATCCGGAGAAATATGAAACGGTAATTGCGAAGACCGGATTCGACCCGGAGGAGGAGGTCCCGCACTGGAAAGATATCCTGGCCCGCATGTATTTCCCGCGCGACGACAAGCGTGACATCTACCTGCAGCAGGAGCTCTACCTGGATAAGGAGCAGCGGATGGCCGCCGACCTGGATAAATCGCAGCGCCCGATAAACCAGCACTGGTCGTGGGACCGGATCCTGCGCTCCTGCTTCATCAAGCAGCCCGACACCCTTATGGGAATGTACCTTTTCGAAGATCATTTCGATATAGAGGTGATAAAACGTCACTTCGACTTCTATGAACCGCGCACGGTGCACGAATCCTCGCTATCGCCCTGCGTGCACAGCATCCAGGCGGCCCGTCTGGGCTACGAGAAAAGGGCCTATGAACTCTATCTGCGCACCGCCCGCCTGGACCTTGACGACTACAACGAGGAGGTGGACGAGGGGCTGCATATCACCAGCATGGCGGGCACTTGGATGTCGATCGTGGAGGGGTTTGCCGGCAAGCGGGTTACCGATGAGGGCCGGCTTTCTATCCGACCGATGCTTCCATCCGAGTGGGAGGCGTTCGAGTTCAAGATCCTCTATCGGGACAATATGCTCAAGGTCAGGATCGATGGGGGACAGGTGAGCGTACATTGCGAGAAAGGGGAGGGACTGGAGCTGCTGATCTACGACGAACTGCATGAAGTAACGCCGGAATCGCCGGCGGAGGTCAATAAAGAGGAGATCAAGGTATCATAACACCATTTCAATCAGTTTAAAATAGATAACGCTATGAAAAATACAGTGAAGAGTAATATGCAACGATGGTCAATATGGCTTCTGGCTGGCATAATCGTTACCGGTGTTCTCGCAGGCTGCGAGAAAAAGACTCCGGAGATGGAGGATATACAGGCCCGGCTGATCGAGCACCCGGAGTGGTCGAAGGATGCGGTGATGTACGAGGTCAACATTCGGCAGTACACACCTGAGGGAACATTTGAGGCCTTCCAGGAGCATCTGCCGCGGCTGAAGGAGATGGGCGTGGATATCCTCTGGCTGATGCCGATACACCCGATCGGGGAGAAAAACCGCAAAGGGGAGCTGGGAAGCTACTACTCGATCCAGGATTACACGGCGGTGAATTCCAACTTCGGCACCATGGAGGATTTCAAAAACCTGGTGAAGGCCACCCATGAGCAGGGGATGAAGCTGATCATCGACTGGGTGCCGAACCATACCGCCTGGGATCATCCCTGGATCACCGAGCACCCGGAATACTATATGCAGGATTCCACCGGTCAGATCACCTACGAGGCCGACTGGAGCGACACCGCCCAGCTCAACTACGAGAACGAGGAGATGAAGCGGAAAATGATCGAGCTGATGAAATTCTGGCCGCGGGAGGCTGATATCGACGGTTACCGGGTCGACCACGCCGGCCATGACATCCCGATCAGCTTCTGGCAGCGGGCGGTACCGGCCGTCGACAGTGTCAAGGAGATCTTCTGGCTGGCCGAATGGAACACCCCCGAGATGCATCCTTGGTACGATGCCACCTATACCTGGGAGTATTTTCACCTGACCACCGAGATCGCCGAGGGGGCCAAGCCGCTGCATGAGCTGGAGCTGATGATGGAGAAAGAGCAGGAACGGTTTCCCGAACATGCCTATCGACTTTTCTTCACCACCAATCACGACGAGAACTCCTGGAACGGCACCGACCGGGAGCTGTTCGGCGAGAATTTCGAAAACTTTGCGGTGTTGGCGGCCACCATCGACGGGATGCCGCTGATCTACAGCGGGCAGGAGACCGGCCTGGAACAACAGCTGGAGTTTTTCAAGAAGGATACGATCGACTGGGACGGGTATGAATATGAATCGTTTTATACCACCCTGTTTGAACTGAAAGAGCGCAACCCGGCACTCTGGAATGGTCAGTATGGGGGAGATTATAAACAGGTACCGGTCAGCGATGGTGAATCGGTATTTGCCTACACGCGAACCAAAGGTGAAAACGAGGTGTTTGTAGCGATCAACATCAGTGGCGAGCCGGTGCAAGTTGAATTCCCAAATATAACATCCGCGACCGAGTACACCGATCTATTTTCGGGTGAAAAGGTGACGCTGGGGACAGGAACCGTTGAGATCGGTCCCCATGGACACCTGGTGCTTGAGAGATAATCCATGATCACATCTTATTAAGATAATCACAGTCATGGGCGGTGAAAATCCGAAACAGTCTGGAATCGGGCATCCGGGATGGGCGCGTAATGCTACCATCTATGAAGTCAACATCCGGCATTATACGAAGGAAGGAACCTTCAACGCTTTTGCCGATCACCTGCCCCGCCTGAACGAGATGGGGGTGAAGATTCTCTGGATCATGCCGATTCACCCGATCGGCAAAAAGAACCGCAAGGGACGGTTGGGCAGTCCCTATTCGATCAGCGATTACCGGGCGATCCACCCCGACCTGGGTACACAGGAGGATTTCAAGAACCTCGTACGGCAGTCCCACCACCTGGGGATGAAGGTGCTGATGGACTGGGTCGCCAACCATACCGCCTGGGATCATATCTGGACAGAGCAGCATCCGGACTGGTATCAAAAAACCGAGGAGGGCGGATTTCACTCTCCGGAGGACTGGTCGGATGTGATCGCGCTGGATTACGAAAACGATGCGATGCGAGACGCGATGGTTGACGCGATGGAATTCTGGGTGAGAGAGGCCGATGTGGACGGTTTCCGCTGCGATGTTGCCTTCCTGGTGCCACTCGATTTTTGGAACCGGGTGCGGAGTGAGCTGGAGAAGCTCAAGCCGGATATCTTCATGCTGGCCGAGGGGGAGGAGCCGGAGCATCACGAGCGGGCGTTCGACATGTCGTTCGGCTGGCGGCTTCACAAGCTGCTGCTGCGGATAGAGCGGGGCGAGGAACCGCTATCCGCCCTGGACGATCACATGCAGTGGGAAAAGGAGACCTTCCCGGAGGATGCCTACCGGATGTTCTTCACCAGCAACCATGACGAGAACAAGGATGAGGGCAGCGACTGGGAGATGTACGGGGAGAACTACAAAAACTACGCGGTGCTGGCCTTCATGGTGCACGGCATGCCGCTGATATTCGGCGGGCAGGAATCAGGACCGCATTTCAAACTGAACCTGTTCGAACAGGACCGGATCGAGTGGGGCGACTATCCAAACCAACCCTTCTATGAAGAACTGATCGCCCTGAAAAAGAGCCATCCGGCCTTGCTGAACGGTAAGGAGGGCGGCGATTACCAACACGTTGAAACCGGCGGGGATGACGGCGTTTTTGCTTTTAAGCGGATAAAAGAAGACCATGAGCTGTTTGTGATACTGAATTTTTCAGATGAAGTTAAAAAGGTATCTTTCTCTAACAATGGGGAGGATGTTCGATACAAGGAGTATTTTACGGATGATGAGATTGCAGTAGGGAAGCAACCGATTGAGGTGGGCGCACATCACTTTTTGGTGTTGGGTAAATAGTGATACAGTATTTATAATCCTGTTAATTAATAACGAATGCATAGTTGATGGAAAACGAACAAGAACGCAGTACATTGACTGAGAAGCCCTCTCTCGGCTTTTGGGATATTTGGAATATGAGCTTTGGATTTCTCGGCATCCAGTTCGGTTTTGCACTGCAAAACGCCAACGTGAGCCGCATTTTTGAGACGCTGGGTGCCTCCATTGATGACATTCCCATTTTATGGATAGCCGCACCGGTCACCGGTCTGGTGATACAGCCGATCATTGGCCATATGAGTGACCACACCTGGAATCGCCTTGGACGACGGCGGCCCTACTTTTTATTCGGTGCGATCTTCGCTTCTCTGGCTCTGATCGTGATGCCCAACTCCCCGGCGTTGTGGGTAGCTGCCGGCATGCTCTGGATCATGGATGCCTCCATCAACATATCCATGGAGCCGTTCAGGGCTTTTGTGGGAGATATGCTGCCCTCCCATCAGCGGACCAAGGGGTTTGCCATGCAGAGTTTCTTCATCGGGACCGGGGCCGTGATCGCATCCGCACTGCCGTACATTCTTACCAACTGGCTGGGTGTCTCCAATGTCGCTCCGGAGGGGGAGATTCCTGATTCTGTTACGTACTCCTTTTATGTAGGTGCTTTTGCGTTCTTTGCGGCTGTTCTATGGACCGTGATCAGAACGGAAGAATACTCTCCGGAGGAGCTGGAACGGTTCAGCGAAGGAGAAAAAACCGGCGAGTCCCTTTTGGGTGATATTGAAGAACGGGCGGAAGAGCTTGCCAAAGAAACCGGATCCAGGAAGATAAATATAGGGGGGCTGCTCGGCATATTCGGTATCGCTGCCACCTATGGGATCTATTACATGGGATACGAAAAGGAATTGTACGTATTCAGCATCGGGTTGCTGACCCTGGGATTGATCATGATAGTCGCCGGGTGGCTACAGCGTATCGGAAAAACGGAACACGGCATCGTGGTGGTTATGAACGATTTCATCAACATGCCGAAAACCATGATCCAGCTGGCGTTCGTGCAGTTTTTCTCCTGGTTCGCGCTTTTTGCCATGTGGATTTACACCACGGCGGCCGTTACTTCACATATTTACGGAACCAGCAATACCACCTCGGTGCTCTATAACGAGGGAGCCGATTGGGTCGGCATCAGTTTTGCTGTCTACAACGGTTTTGCGGCCCTGGTGGCATTCGCCCTCCCCTGGATGGCCAAAAAGATCACCCGAAAGGGAGTTCACTCTTTGTCTCTATTCCTGGGCGGTGTCAGCCTGGCTGGAATCTACCTGATGAGCGATCCAAATATGCTGCTGGTTTCGATGCTGGGAATTGGACTGGCATGGGCGAGCATATTGGCAATTCCCTACGCGATACTTTCGGGAGCACTGCCTTCCGACAAAATGGGTATCTACATGGGTATATTTAACTTCTTCATTGTCATACCGCAGATAGTGGCGGCCAGCATCCTTGGGTTTACGGTGCGGAATTTATTTGCGGGAGAAGCGATCTATGCGTTAATTGTGGGCGGAATTTCCATGATTATCGCGTCAGCCCTGATGTATTTTGTTGATGACGTGGATGAGGGAGAAGATGTGGTACTCGGGTAGGCGGCGATAAGTGAAAAAGGATTGTATTCTATATCAATTACATTCATAGTTCGTTATTCGCACATAGGCGACACTACAGGCAAAAATCAGGATATATCAAAGTATATGTCCGATATCTCAATCAAGGTTAAAGACTTTTTTAACGCTATTACATCCAGCTGTCCATGCAACAACCACAGAAGGATATTACCGTAAAGGAAACCCGTGAAAAGGTTCCCTATCACACCCCGGAATGGGCCAAACATGTGATCTGGTACCAGATCATGCCGGAGCGGTTCCGCAACGGCGATCCCTCCAACGACCCGACTGCCGAACGGATCGGGGCCGGATCCGACTGGGAGCTCTCTCCCTGGAGCGGCGACTGGTATGAACGGGCCGAATGGGAGTGGAACATGGGGCCTGAATTTCGCGACAGCGTCTTTTACCGCCGCTATGGGGGTGACCTGCAGGGGATCATCGACAAGCTGGATTACCTGAAGGATCTCGGTATCGGGGCGCTCTACCTGAACCCGGTCTTCGATGCGGTATCGCTGCACAAGTATGACACCAGCCATTTTCACCACGTCGACCGTTTTTTCGGTCCGGACCCGGAGGGGGATGCGCGACTGATGGATCAGGAAAATCCGGCCGATCCCTCCACCTGGAGATGGACGGCGGCCGACAAGCTCTTTTTGAAACTGATCGAGGAGGTGCATCGCCGGGAGATGAAGATCATCATCGACGGGGTGTTCAACCACGCAGGAATCGACTTCTGGGCGTTTCGAGATATCGTGAAGCACCAGGAAAAGTCTGAGTTCAGCGACTGGTTTGATATCATCTCTTTTGAAGATCCCGACAACCCCGAGACAGCATTCAAGTATAACGGTTGGTGGGGGGTGAAGGATCTGCCAGAGTTCAGTGCAGTCGACCATACGCTTTTCAAGCCGGTGCGGGACCACCTGTTCGACATAACCCGGCGGTGGATGGATCCCGACGGCGACGGCGATCCCTCCGACGGCATCGACGGCTGGCGTCTGGATGTGCCGGAGGAGGTGGGGCAGAATTTCTGGATCGAGTGGCACGAGCTGGTACGTGATATCAACCCGAAGGCGTTCACCGTGGGGGAGATCTGGACCGGAAACGCGGTCAACTACGTGAACAGGGAGCAGTTCAATGCGGTGATGAACTACCGTTTCGCGGCCACCGTGCAGGATTTTATGATAGACCGGCAGATCGATGCGGCCGAATTCGCCAAACAACTGCGGGAGATCCGCAACAGCCTTCCGGATGAATCCAACTATGTGCACCAGAACCTGATGGACAGCCACGATACGCCGCGGCTGGCGTCGATGATCGTGAACCCCGGCAGGGAGTACGGCAAAAGGGGCAAGCCCGAGGAGGGATTTGACGTTCGCAAGCCGAACGATTACGAGCGAAGGGTTCAGAAGCTGATATCGCTGCTGCAATACACCTATGTGGGTGCACCCATGATTTTCTACGGTACCGAAGCGGGTATGTGGGGCGCCGACGATCCGGATGACCGGAAACCGATGGTGTGGCCGGACATGAACTATGAGATCGAAAAGAACCACCCGCTCGGCCATGAGCGTCCGGAGGATGAAAACAATTTTGATCACACTCTCCATGAGTGGTACAGGAAGTTGGGAGAGATCCGCAATGAGCACCAGGTGTTCCAAACCGGCAGATTTGAGCTCCTCCTGGCGGATCCGAACCGTGAAATCTATGCGTTTGCCCGGGTCATCTCCTCCGGTAAATATGCTGTCGTCCTGCTCAATCGATCCGATCATACCCAGGAGGTGGCGCTGGACCTGGCTGATTTCAAATTTGACGTTGCCGTCCGCTATAGCGAATTGATTTTAGATGAGCCGGTGGCAGCCGAAGGGGATAAGCTGAAGATCGCGATGGATCCAATTTCCGGCAGGGTCTTGTTGCCCCAACGACACTGACCATCGGTATGCGTATCCCGCAGAAATATTTTATTGCTTTCCTCGTCATAATGGCGTTGGTCGCAGCGCTTATCATCGTGTACGGTACCTTCCATTACCAAAAGGGAGTGAAGAGGGAGTTCCGGGAGGAACTTGCAAAAAGTGATTCGCTCATTTTTGAACCGCTGCCCCTGGTGCTGGAGAATGATACGATTGCCATTGCAGATTTCCGGGATCGATTTGTGATCCTCGATTTCTGGTCGGTGCGTATCGACTTTTCCACGGTATCGCACCCGGTGCTCGCCCGGATGAAAAACCAGTTTGAGGACACACTCCGTGTTTTGTCGGCCGTTGTGAAAGACCGGAGAGAGGAAATTCAACAGTACCAGCGAAAACACCGGTATCCATTCACCTATGTTGACGGCACGGCGCTCTTCAACAAGCTTAAAATGCCCGGGCTTCCCACGCAAATCCTGTTTTCACCGGAGGGAGATATTGTCGATATTTTTACCGGATATACCGACTCCACCCAATATGACAGCCTGAGATCGCTGATGCGACATGAATGACAGCCGCAGTATCTATTTTAACGGAGGATTTCGCAGTGAGAGCGAGCCCCTGTTTACCGGTAATGCCCGATCCGTGATGTACGGGGATGGCTGTTTTGAGACCTTCCGGTCGTATGGCGGGCGATATTTTCACCTTGGCGACCATATGCGCCGCCTGCAGGAAGGCCTGAACTATCTCGGAATAACTGTGCCCGGAGTATTGACGAAGGGCCCTGAATTTCTGTCACTTCTCGATCAATTGCTTGAACGGAACGATATGCAGGACAGGGATGCGCTGGTCAGGATCCAGGTCAGCCGAAGGGGTTCACGGGGTTACCGTACCGGCGATAGCGAGGGGGCGCACCTTGTCATCGCTTCCTATCCGACAAAAACCGATTACGGCCCGATAGCATTGGCCACCGCCGGTATCCGGCGAATACCCGCTGCTTCGATGCCTCCACAGTTCAAATTCACCAACGGCATCAACTATATCCTTGCCGCCTCTGAAGCTGTAAAAAAGGGGGCGGATGATGCCCTGATGCTGACGATCGACGGGTCGGTTTCTGA
>JAWVYR010000049.1:0-11404 GCA_033722635.1 Balneolaceae bacterium
CCTGAATCCCGGGCTTTTTACGGTAAAGTGGGTGATACCGTAGTCGAGTTGAACCGCAGATCCGTTTCCGACCGACCGAGTAGCCATATGCCCACCCAGCTCCCTCTCTTTTTCAAATATCGTTACCTCATGACCGGCCCTGGCCAGCATATTTCCTGCTATGAGACCTGACATCCCCGATCCGATGATTCCAATGACCATAATCTGTGATTATATATAAATGTGTACTTTCTGAATCTTTAATTGAGCGTAGTTCATGCTCCGCATGCCGGTGTGACCGAAACTCCAAAACTATTGTTCAAGTTCGAAAATTCTCACCCGCGGTTCAACCGCTTCTTTGTCCAGCAGCGCCGGCCAAAATGCCACGATCTCACTCGCCTTGGGGCGACCGCCCGCAAACCCCGTCACCGCACTCGGGCCGGTCAGGATCAACGGGGCAAACTCCTTGCCGAATCGATCCAGGTCCTCCCTGTTTTGTCCGGATGCGGAGACCCTGAGCTGAATCTCATCATGCTGCTCCCGGAAATCGTCGGCCGTGAGCGGCCGCTCGCTGCATCCGTTCAAGCCGATATATTCAACGTTGAATTCATCGATCTCCAGTTCCAGGACTTTGGCCCTTCCGATCAGCACCTCGCCCGCCTTTTTTGCCTTTTTCAGCGCATCGGGCCATGAATAGACCAGCGTCGACGAGAGCTTGTAGCCGTCGCTGTAGCTGCCCGATATTTTGTATGATTCGGTCTCCTTGCGGCCTTTGATTCCAAACACCTTTACGCGGTCCCTGCCCTCCTGCTGCAGCTGCACCGTGGTAAAATCGGCGATACAGTCGGGGGTGATATAATCGGCCGGGTCCCCGATCTCATAAGTGAGCTGTTCCTTTACGGTCATCTCATTGATCAGCCCGCCGGTATCCTCGTGCTTGGTAACATAGAACTCCCCGTTCGGGTAGGCCTCGATGATCGGAAATCCGATGTCGACGTAATCCTCCACCTTTTCCCAGTCGGTAAAATTCCCGCCCGATACCTGGCCACCGCACTCTATTATGTGACCTGCTATGGTTCCGGCAGCGATCTTATCGTAATCTTCAAATGACCAGCCGAATTCATAAATCATCGGTGCCAGGGTGAGTCCAGTATCGGTCACCCGACCGGTGATCACGATATCGGCATTCCTTTCAAGTGCCTCAACCACCGGCTTTGAGCCGAAGTAGACGTTGGCGCTCAACAGCCGCTCCTTCACCGACTCGATCGGCTCGCCGGTTTCCATATTGTCCAGGGTATGTCCCGCATCGATCAGCTCATTCAGGTTATCCAGGATATCATCCCCATCCACCACGGCTACCTTGATCTCGGGGTGATTATGCTTTGCGAGGACTTCCAGCAGGGCATCTTTGCAGGCCCCGGGATTGACACCGCCCGCGTTGGTGATAACCTTGATATTATTCTCAACAATCTCGGGCAGTATCTCGTCGATCACCTCAACAATGTCGCGCGCATACCCGTAATCGGGATTGCGCATCCGCTGTTTCTGCATGATCGACATGGTCACTTCGGCGAGATAATCCATCACCAGATAATCAACCGGCCCCCTTCGTACCTGATGGGCGGGAGCACTGGGCAGATCCCCCCAGAAACCCTGTCCTGATGCGATGCGAATTTTGTCCTTCAAAGCTATCTGTAAATTCTTTCGTCGGAATGATCGATACCGTTTCGGTTGCCAAATATCGGTATATTTTTTCTGGATGTGAAACGCAATATGCAACTCATGCGATTTCTTTATATCCTGACGAACGAACGTCATCAAAAAATTATATCACGTATCTGAACAGCAATCACCGTCGCCATGTATGATGCCATCATCGTAGGTTCGGGTCCCAATGGATTGGGAGCTGCTATCGAGCTGGCCCGGAATGGGGTATCTGTTAAGGTGTATGAGGCTGAGGACTCCATAGGGGGCGGTACCCGGACCGATCAGCTGACCCTGCCCGGTTTTCACCACGACATCTGTTCGGCCATCCACCCCCTGGCTGCTGGATCACCGTTTCTGTCCGAACTGCCGCTTGAAGATCACGGGCTGGAGTGGATCCAGCCTGAATATCCACTTGCTCATCCCCTGGATGATGCTCCGGCAGTGCTGCTTCGCCGCTCGCTCGAGAAAACCGCCCACGATCTTGAAGAGGATGAAGCGGCCTACCGCAAGCTTTTCGAACCTCTGACCAGCCACTGGAACCAGCTGGCTCCACAGCTGCTGGCCCCATTTACGCTTCTGCCCAGGAACCCGATTCGCATGGCCCGATTCGGCCTCAAGGCACTGCAGTCGGCAAAACGACTGGCAACGAATGAATTTACCGGCAGAAAGGCCCGGGCCCTTTTCGCCGGCCTGGCAGCCCACAGTATCCTTCCGTTGGATGCCGCCGCTACCTCGGCGATCGGACTGGTGCTCGGCAGTGCGGGCCACGCTCTCGGCTGGCCTCTTCCCAGAGGTGGTTCCCATGCCATCACCCGGTCGATGGCATCATATCTACGATCTATCGGCGGGGAGATCGAGACCGGCACACGTATCACCAGTCTAAGACAGCTGCCCGGTTTCAAGGCCCTGCTTTTTGATCTGACCCCCCGGCAAGTGCTGCAGATCGCGGGAACGGTCGTTCCCGAATCGTTCGCGCGGAAACTGGACCGCTTCGAGTATGGCGCGGGGGTGTTCAAGGTTGACATGGCACTGGATGGCCCGATACCCTGGCGTGATCCGAACTGTGGGAAGGCAGGCACTGTACACCTGGGAGGAACACTGGAGGAGATTATGGATAGTGAGAATACACTGAAAACCGGCAAACACGCCGAACGCCCCTATGTGCTTGTGGCCCAGCAGAGCCTGTTTGATCCCGGACGGGCGCCGGAAGGCAAGCATACCGTATGGGCCTACTGCCACGTGCCCAACGGTTCGATGAAAGATATGACCTCTGCGATTGAGAACCAGATCGAACGGTTTGCACCCGGTTTTAAAGATCTGATCCTGGAACGGCATGTGATGAATACGGCAGACCTGCAGAACTACAATGCAAACTATATCGGTGGCGATATCAATGGCGGCAAACAGGATCTTGGCCAGCTATTCACACGGCCGGCCGGTCTGTTCGATCCCTACCACATCCCCGACACCTCCCTATACATCTGCTCCTCATCTACCCCACCCGGCGGTGGAGTCCACGGCATGTGCGGCTTTCACGCGGCACGTTCCGCCCTAAAAAGGCATTTCGGATGATGCCGGACACACTGTACTTTGGCAGCATCAATATTCAAGGTAGCCGGGCTCGATCTCTCCCCTGCGCAGCTGGTTGACCCTCTCGTGGGCGGCACGGGTGGTCTCCGGCAGTTTATAGCGGCTGAGACACCGCATCACAATCCGCGTGGAATCCTCAAAATTTATAAGGTGACCCGGCGATACGAAAATCGGGTTGACATCGGTCCGGCTTCGCAGCACCTCACCAATTTTTTCATCACCATCCACCAGATCCGAAACCGATCCCTTCCGACGGCCGGGCTCCTCATATTCACCGGTCAACACTTTTTTGGCACAGCCGACAGCCGGCATCTCCAGCAGCACTCCCAGATGGGCGGCGATACCCATTCGGCGGGGGTGCGCAAGCCCGTGCCCGTCGGTGATAACCAGGTCGGGTTTCACAGACAACCGGTTCCAGGCTAGCTGCAGGGCGGGCATCTCCCGGAACGCCAGCAATCCCGGGATATAGGGAAACTTCACCCGGGTTTCGGCCATCGACCGGGCCACCTCCTGCAGATTTTCGATATCGAGGATGACGATTCCTCCATACATGCGGTCGGATCCGCGGTCGTAGGAGATGTCGGTGCCGCCTACCAGCAACACCTCGCGTTCCAGGGGCTGGATCGCTACCTTTTCACGAAGATTTTGCTGAATCTGCCGGGCTTCCGCGGGATCCACGTCCCAGTCTTTACGCAGCCTGTCGGTGCTCATCGTTCTTCATCCATTGCATTATAGACCTGAGGAATATTCAATTGCAGGTGGATTGTTAGTGCTATGAAGATTACCATAATCATTGCCAATTGAAACGCAGTGGAGATCATTCGATGGATGCACAACAGTTTCGTGATGAGGCTCATAAACTGGTCGACTGGATGGCCGACTATATCGAGCATGCTGAAGATTACCCCGTAAAGCCCGACCTGTCGCCCGGAGAGATCAAGAACCGGCTGCCCGCAGAGCCTCCCGATGAGGGGGAGCCGTTCGAAACGATACTTGAAGACTTCAGGGAGATCATTGTGCCCGGCATGACCCACTGGCAGAGCCCGAAATTCATGGCGTACTTTCCCGCCAACAGCAGCTACCCCTCCGTGCTGGCCGAGATGCTCACCGCCACGCTGGGAGCCCAGTGCATGAACTGGATCACCTCCCCGGCAGCCACCGAACTGGAGGAGCGTGTGATGGAGTGGCTGAGGGAGATGATCGGGCTTCCCCCGACCTTCACCGGCGTCATTCAGGACACAGCCTCAACCGCCACCCTGTGTGCCTTGCTGATGGCCCGGGAGCGGGCCAGCGACTTTGTTATAAATGAATCGGGATTTCCGTCCGACCGAAAATTTACGGTCTACGGCTCCACAGAGACCCATTCCTCCATTGAGAAAGATGTGAAAATCGCCGGTTTCGGGCGTGAGGCATTACGAAAAGTGCCGGTCGATCCACAATTTGCGATGAAACCGCAAGCCCTGGAGGAGGCGGTACAGCGGGATCTGCGCCGGGGCCTTACCCCGGCCTGCGTGGTAGCCACGGTCGGCACAACCGGTTCCACAGCAATCGACCCGGTCGGAGAAATCGCGGAGATCTGCAAACGATACGAACTGTTCCTGCATATCGATGCAGCCTACGCGGGTACCGCCCTACTGCTTCCGGAATACCGCTGGATGAATGAGGGAGTCGAGGAGGCCGACAGTTTCGTTTTCAATCCCCATAAATGGATGTTCACCAATTTCGACTGCTCCGCTTTCTATGTCCGGGACCCGGAACTGCTGGTCAGGACTTTCGAGATCCATCCCGAGTATCTCAAAAGCAGTGAAGACCGCCGGGTCAAAAATTATCGAGACTGGGGCATTCAACTCGGCAGAAGATTCAGAGCGCTAAAACTCTGGTTTGTCATCCGTGAATTTGGCGTTGAAGGTATTCGGGAAAAACTCAGGAATCATCTCCACCTGGCTGAACTGCTGGAACGGAAGATCGCTGACCATCCGGATTTTGAACTGATGGCACCGGTGGTACTCAATCTGGTCTGTTTTCGGTATCATCCCGCTCATGTTGATGATGAGGAGAAACTGAACAGTATCAATGAGGTATTGCTCGACCGGATACAGGAGAGCGGGGAGCTGTTTATCACCCATACCACTCTGGAAGACAAATTCACCCTCAGAATGGTGATCGGCCAGACCCGTGTCCAGCAACGTCATCTGGAAGAGGCGTGGGAGGCGATCCAGCGGAATGCCGAATCAATAATGATGTAACGTGTTGACATGCATTAGTTAAAAAGATTCATCTATTATTAATAACATGGATAAAACAGGACCCGCTTGGCCCAAAATATCGGCGTTAATTCTTTTTATAGCACTCACCATAACCTGGTCGCTTTACCTGGCATCACCCCCCGCGCCCGAGCCTGAAACCATAGCGGAGGAGAAATTTTCAGCCGAACGGGCCTTTAAACATATCAAACAGATCGCATCGAATCCTCACCCCATTGGGTCAGCCGAAAACGACCGGGTACGGGCCTACCTGCTTGCCGAGTTGCGAAAACTGGGGCTTCATCCCCGTGTGGAGGATGGCATCGGATTCAACAGTTGGGTGGTTAGCGGCCATACAAAGAACATAATAGCCACCATGCAGGGAACCGATCCCACACAGACCCTGCTGGTCATGGCCCACTACGACTCCCAGTTTTTTACCCCCGGGGCCGCCGATGACGCCTCCGGGGTGGCCGCCATACTGGAGATGATTCGGGCGCTGCAGCATCGCCCGGCTCTTAAAAACAACCTGGTCATACTCTTCACAGACGGCGAGGAGATGGGCCTGCTGGGGGCCCGGCAGTTTGCCCGCTCCTATCCGGATATTGGTGAGATCGACCTGGTGCTGAATGTGGAGGCTCGCGGCTCATCCGGTGTTGTTTCCATGTTTGAGACCGGTAGCGGCAATGCAAAACTGATAAAGATGTTCGCGAATGCATCTCCCAACCCGTTTGCCAACTCGCTGACCTATACCGTCTACAGGATGCTTCCCAATGATACCGACTATACCGTGCTTAAAGAGATTGGAATACAAGGACTTAACTTCGCCTTTTACAGTGATTATTTGAATTATCATACGATGCAGGATACGCCCGGCAACCTATCGCTTGCCAGCCTTCAGCATCACGGGGAGTACCTGCTGCATAACCTGCTGCTATTCGGCAACCAGCAGCTGGACCTCGAAAGCGACCACGACCTGGCCTATTTTAATAATCCCTGGGGAGGACTGTTCTATTATCCGGTTTCGTGGTCCTACTTTTTGGCCGGGATATGCCTGCTCCTCTTCCTGCTTCTCTTCCTGCTACAGTACCGAAGGGGATCTATCTCCCTGCCCGGCATCCTCTCGTCAGCCCTGCTTTTTATCGGGGTGATGCTCATTGTTGCTGCCATCACACATTTCGGCTGGCAGGCTGTAAGGGAGATTTTTTCCCACTATCGGTGGCAACAACATGGGGAAACCTATGCAAGAGCATGGTATCTGTGGGGGTTTACCGGGCTGACGGTACTGCTATTCAGCAAGTTCTTTATCTGGATAAAAGATAAGGTTAATACATCCAATACATTGGGCGGCATTTATTTAGTACTTATATTACTTACCATTTTAATAACGATCTATTTGCCGGCCGGCAGCTACCTGCTCATTTGGCCGGTGGGTTTCGGATTGCTTCATTGGTGGCGGGCCAACCGCGAACTCGCCAACCAGGAACGTTCCTGGCCGGCCATCGGTATGATCAGTGCAGGGATATTCCCCGTTCTTTTCATGTTCCCGCCCTATATCAAATTCTTTCATATAGTATTAACCACCAACCTGCTGGCGCCCAGCCTTTTACTGGTGACAGTTACACTCGGCATTTCATGGCCTGCGATACGCTATCTGGTTGACAGGCTCGGAAGGTACTGGTATCTGTTTTGGGGCCTGTTCACCGTGGTGTGCATTGCGGGCATCATTCTAAAATCCGGCTACTCCCCTGCCCAGAAAAAGCAGAACAGCCTGCTCTATGCCCTGGATGTTGATCAGGACCGCGCATGGTGGCTGAGCCACGATCACAGGCCCGACCCTTGGACGTTGCGCTATCTGGGCGAAAATCCTCCCGATTCCAGCTTTTCGGCATTTGGGCTCTTCGGCAACCGAAGGCTTCTTAACCGCCGGGCTCCCCTGATCCCACTTCATCCCCCCGCCATGGAGGTGCTGCGGGACAGCACGGACGACTCCCTTCGATATCTCTCCCTGCGGTTCAGCGCTCCCTCCGGCGGGAATACCATGCGGGTCAGCCTGAGCCAGCCCGACAGAGTGCAGATGGTGGCCGTATCGAGCGTATCAATATTCGATCTGAGGCATCCGCCCGAAAATCAGCCGGACCTATTCTCCCGCTTATATCACTATGCCGACCTGAGCCATCCGTTTACCGTGGATTTGATACTTTCAGGCCCGAAAGCTCCCCTGCAACTCAAAACGGTTGTTTTCTCCCGGGAGCTGCCGGCAGAGCATATCAATCAATTTACGCCCAGGCCGCCTCACACGATGCCAAAGCCATTTGGATTCACCAATGGCACCGTGCTGAAGAAAACGTATACCGTGGACCCTGCAGATCCCCGCTGACTCCCCTATCGCTGTTTCTCATAGCATTCTGAACAGGGACAGAGGTCGCGCAGTGTCTCCCACTGGTACATCCCACTGTTATGCCCATCATCCCAATCGATTTTGAGCGCATGGTTGCCAACCTGCCTGGCCTGTTCAATACGATACTCCCTGGGCGGATCTACAAAAAACAGCGAACGATCGAACTTGTTCATCTTATCGTGGCCGCCCCGGCACATGACGCAGGGACAGTTTTTGCGGAGCCCATACAGCGGAAAGGTCGACATGTGGCCATCTTTCCACCTGATCGTCATCTGTTGCTCGCTATTGCTGATCTCAATATTTTTGGGCTGATATTTTCGACTCATCAATTGGTTCTTTTTATATGGTCTGCAAGGATTATATTTGAAACACGGCCCACTGGCCTGAAACTCGTTCAGGATTCCAACAAACGCAAACGCCCTGATGGTATTACTTTATACGGTTCTTGGATTTCTCTTTTTGGGTTCGCTGTGGGCCGGATACCGCCAGTTGCTGCAACTGGAACAGCTCAACCAACGCATGCTCAGAAACCTGTTGATCGGTGCCCTGCTGCTGTTGGGACTGATGCTGGTGGGATATTGGTCGAATCTGTTAACACAACCCGTTGCTGCTCAAATTACCATGGGATTCTATTCCATTGCTGCCGGCTTTTTCTTCGGCTACGGCTCGCGCATGTTTTTAAAGCACCGCAAGGCGGGTTCCGTGCTCTATGTACATCGTTCATTCTGGAGTGATGTAGCGCCGAATCTGCTCGCGATCATCCTGGTGCTCTTCGGCATCTATCGAACCGGCCTGCTCAGCGATGCTTCCTTCACCGGCATCGGGATCACCTCCGGCATTTCGCTGGTCGGTTTCGGTTTTTTTGGGTGGACCGTGCGCATTGTTCCGGAATTCCGGGAGAAGGGTGTTTTCATTCTGGACAAACTGGTAGAATGGAAAGATATCGTATCCTATAAGTGGATCTCCGAGGAGGTGCTGGAGATCGATTACTTGAATGATAAGTCAGTGAGCTATTTTTCCACCTACATCCCCCCGGAGGACCAACTCGCGATCGAGCGGATACTGGGCCAGAAGATCAAGGAGCATGAAGAAGAACGTAAAGGAAGCTGATCCAAACATGAAATGGGGCCGAGCGCCTGCCTGTTTGGTTATAACAAATCACCATTAGTTCATACCGCCGATATGGCCTCTTTCGACATTGTAAACAAACTGGATCTGCAGGAGATCGACAACGCGGTGAACAATACCCGGAAAGAGGTGCAGAATCGATATGATTTCCGGGGCACCCACACCGAGATCAACCTGAATAAAAAGGAGATGAAGATTCATCTGTCGGCCCCGGACAGGATGAAATTGAACGCGGTCAGGGAGATGCTCGTGCGCAATCTGATCAAAAGGGGGATCAGTCCCAAAGCCCTGGATATACCCCGAAAGGAAAGCACTCCCCAGGATGCGGTCAAAATCGAGATCAACCTCAATGAGGGGATCGACAAGGAGCAGGCGAAAGAGATCGTCAAACAGATCAAAAACCTGGGGTTGAAGGTCACCCCGGCTATCCAGGGCGAGCAGGTCCGCGTGACCGGGAAGAAGATCGACGACCTGCAGAGGGTGCAACAGCACCTGAAGAAGCTCGACCTGCCGATACCGCTTCAGTTCGTCAATCTGAAACGCTAGGCCACCATCTCGCGGTGATCCACCATGATACACCGGTTCTCGATATAGGGCAGGCCCGCCTGCTCTGCTTTCTTCTTGGCCTCCTTCGATGAAACTCCCAATTGTGTCCATACAACCGGTTTTCGGCCGGTTATTTCGACCCGCTTGATGATATCATCCACCATGTCAGCGGTATATTTGGAGTTCCGGAAGATATCGACGATATCGATCTCGATCTCTTCCGGGACATCATATACTGTTGGATAGACCTTTTCTCCGTGTATCTCCTCATAATCCGGATGGATAGGGATAATATTATAGCCCTGGTCCTGCAGGTATCTGGCGATTTTACAGCTGGTTCGTTCCGGTTTGCCGGAGCAGCCGATGATGGCGATGTTTTTGCTCTGCTCCAGCAATTCTTTAATGGATTGATTCAAGTCGGTATGTTGTTATAGGTTAGTATTCACAAATATGATAAGTATATTTAGGAATATTTAATTCACACTAAACAAAAAAGAAGGACTAGCATTTTGTCAAAAGCAGAAGAAGGCAACAAGGTTAAGGTACATTACACGGGTAAACTTGAAGATGGTACCGTCTTTGATTCATCCAAGGAGCGGGATGAGCCGCTTGAGTTTACACTCGGAGACGGCCAGCTGATTCAAGGCTTCGAGTCAGCCGTGCAGGGCATGGAGGAAGGAGAATCCAAAACCGTAAATATCGATTCCCAGGATGCCTACGGCGAGCGACGCGATGACCTCGAAATGGAAGTCGAAAAGTCGGAGCTGCCCGATGAAGTGGAGCCTCAGGTTGGGCTGCAGCTTCAGATGAAACAACCGGGTTCCGAGCAGGCTATTCCCGTTCAGATTACGAAGGTGACGGATCAGAAAGTCACGTTGGACGCCAACCATCCGTTGGCCGGGAAAAATCTGGTATTCGATATCGAACTGCTCGAAGTCAAGTAGATTCGATACACTCTCACTGCCGTCTATTCGGGCGGCTGTGGGATTTTTCCCTGTCTACAAGCGTTCCATCGCCGCAAGGTAGGCGATCTATACCCTCCCATGCATCATACCTTACGCAGCAAGGTCAGCCCATCGCGAACGGTCAGCAACACCTGCTCCACTCGCTCATCTTCGGAAATGCGCTTGTTCAGTCGGTCGATCGCCGTTGACTGCTCATTTTTCGGCTCGAGCACTTCCCCGCTCCAGAACACATTGTCGACTACCAGTACGCCCCCGCTCTTCAATCGTGGCAGTATCAAATCATAATATTCGGGATAGCTCGCTTTATCCGCATCGAGGAAACAAAAGTCGAAGGTTGAATCCAGCTGTTCAATTGTCTCGAGTGCATCCCCCATGATCATTTGGATCTTGTCGCCGTAGCGGCTTCGTTCAAAATAAGACCGTGCCATCTCTTCATACCGCTCGTTAATTTCACAGGTGATCAATTCACCGTCCCCGGGAAGTGCAGCGGCCATATTCAGCGCGGAATAACCGGTGAAGGTACCCACTTCCAAAATTCTCTTCGCCCCTGTCATTTTCACGAGCAGGTAAAGCAGCTGTCCCACCACCCTTCCGGTCAACATCTCGCTGTATTCAAGCTCCTCAACCGTGGTCTCTGTGATTTCTCTGAGTAATTCGGTCTCTTCCAGGGTATGCTGCTCGGCATAGTATTCGATGTCGGGATCAACAATCTGCATTAAACAACAGGTTTTTTTGGATTATTTGAGAAGGCCTGAAGATATTCAGTTCTGCAATCCACAACAAATCAATACTGCTGTTGAATTTCATCCCGGCCGAAGAATCAAAACTGTTCAAGATGATCTTCC
>JAWVYR010000050.1:0-11287 GCA_033722635.1 Balneolaceae bacterium
AGGAGACCGGCAACCTGCCTGTGACGATCCGCCTGTTTGATGCCGGCGGGGATAAATTCTTCAGTTTGGGATCCAGGGAGAACAATCCATTCCTGGGCTGGCGGGGGATCCGGATGTTGCTGGATGAGCAGGACCTGCTGCGCGATCAGCTGACCGCCCTGCTGCGCATAGCCGGACGGTACCCGGGCCGCATGAGGATTCTGGTGCCGATGGTTACCAATATCGAAGAGGTACTGGCGGTCAAAGAGATGTTGTTGGGAATTCAGGGTAGGTTGGTGGAGGAGGGAGTCCCTGTGGATGAAGAGGTCCAGCTGGGTATTATGATCGAAGTTCCTTCCGTAGCTCTTCAGGCTCCCCAGTTTGCTCCCCTGGTTGATTTCTTCAGTATAGGAAGCAACGACCTGACACAGTATACGCTGGCGGTTGACCGCAGCAACGAGTTGATCTCGGAGATGTACCGCCAGAATCATCCGGCCGTCTGGCAGCTGATCAGATATTCGGTGGAAGCGGCTGCAGATGCTGATATAGCGATTTCCGTTTGCGGTGAGATGGCGGCGGATCCTGACTGTGCCTCCTGCCTTCTCGGATTGGGTATTAACGACCTGAGCATGTCACCGGTGAATATTCCGGACGTCAAAGCGCAGCTCATCCAACGGGAGTACAGCGAATATCGGGAGCTGGCGGAGCGTGTGCTTGCAGCCGGTACCGAAGATGAGGTTTCAACGATTTTCAGGGAATGGAAACAGGATAAAGACCATGGCTAATTTAACAAAACAGGATATCGAGCGTGTTGATACTGAGAATATGTGGAAGCTCCTAAAGGGCTTCTCCGATCAGTGGAATGAGACGGTCAAGCTGACCGACCACCTCAAGCTGCAGGTCGACAAAGATAGGATTCGAAATGTCTGTTTCGCAGGAATGGGTGGATCGGCCATCGGAGCCGATATCATGAAGGCCTACAGTTACGGATGCTCTCCGGTTCCGGTAAAGGTGGTCCGCAATTACGAGATCCCCTCCTGGGTGGGTGATGACACGCTTTTCATCGCCTGCAGCTTTTCAGGTAATACCGAAGAAACCCTGTCCGCTGCCGGTCAGGCGCAGGAAGCGGGTGCCCAGCTGGTGGCGGTCACCTCCGGTGGGCAGCTGATGGTGCGGGCGATGCAGCATGAGTTCGACTATATAAAACTGCCCGGCGGCATTCCTCCGAGAACCGCTTTGGGCTACCTGTTTGTATCGATATACCGCATATTTCAATACATTGATTTTCTGGATGAAGGAGACCAGGCACTGATCGAAACCGGACAGCTGCTGGCGGAACAGCAGGAAGTGCTTTCCAACACGGAGGACAATGAAGCGCTTAACCTGGCACGCGAGCTGATCGATTCACTGCCCATCATCTATTCCGATTCCATCCTGATGGAACCGGTCAATTTGCGGTGGAGAGGACAGTTCGAGGAGAATGCCAAGACACTGGCATTTGGTAATCTGCTGCCGGAAATGAATCACAATGAGATCGTCGGATGGGACCATATCGCCCATCTTACGGGCCGCCTTTCGGTGATCATGCTGATAGACCGGAAGGATGACGAACGGGTCCGGAAGAGGATGCGGATCGTTAAGGAGCTTATCGATGACCAGGTCTCATCCCTTACCGTACTGAAAACCAGGGGGGAGAGCCGGCTGACACGCATGTTCTCTCTGATACAGCTGGCCGACTGGACCAGCTTTTATCTGGCGATGCTGAACGGAGTGGATCCCACACCGATAGCCAAGATCGACCTGCTCAAAAGCAAGCTGGCTGAAGAGTAGCGGTTCAAGGTTGCTGTTTAACCGATGATACTTAAAATAAGCGATAGGTATCTTTTTACTTTTTAAGTATTATGGTGATGACAAACGGGATTTACTTGCCCAAATTGATAAGAGATCGTTTTGTTTGATGTAGATAAATTCAAGTCTCTGTTGGATACCCAGTGGATGGGACGAGAGATGCTGTACCATGAAGAACTGGAATCCACCAACTCCTACCTCAAGCAGTTGTCTTCCGAAGAGCTGGAGCATGGTGTCATCTGTTTTGCCGACTATCAGAGCAAAGGTCGCGGGCAGTATGAACGAAACTGGGAATCGGAACCCGGTGCCAACCTGACATTCACGCTGGGTTTCATCCCTCCGAAACCCGAACGGCTTCACGTGCTCACCCTTTCGCTGGCCCGGGCCGTGGTGGGGCTGATCGAAAACGATTACGGCCCGGAATCCTGCATCAAGTGGCCCAACGATGTTGTGGCCAATGGAAGGAAGATGGGGGGATTGCTGACCGAAGCGATCTTCAACGGCAATGAACTGGATCGGGTGCTGGTTGGTATCGGCCTGAACATCAATCAATCCTCATTTCCGGATGAACTCGGCAGAAAGGCCACTTCCCTTCGAATAGAACTGGATCAACAGATTGACCGGGAAAAGTTTCTGGCAGCATTTATGGACAGGGCCGAACATGCCTATAACCTGTGGCTGGAGAACGACCAGCAGCTGATCCTGGCTATCAACCGTAAAATTATCGGATATGGCCGGTGGGTGAATATCGACGTGAACGGATCGGAGGAGATGCAGCGTTGCAAACTGTTGGGCGTAAATGAGAAAGGAGAATTGGTTTTGATCGACGAAGAAGCCGAAGTTCTCACCTTTTCCTATGAGCAGATCAGAATTATCCCCGATTGAAAGGCGGGTAAAAAAACACATTAATAGCCATTTCAACGACCCCGCCTCCGCAAGGTTCGTGCTCGCTGTCAGCGGAGGCCCCGATTCGATGGCCCTGATGCACCTGCTTCATAAACTTGGAATCGATCTGATTGCAGCCCATGTGAATTACCAAAAGCGGGGAGGGGAATCTGACCGCGACCAGGAGCTGGTGGAGAAGAAAGCGAAGGAGTACGGCTATGAAGTCCGGTCGTTAAAGGTAGAGCCGGAAGCATCGGAAGGGATGAACTTTCAAAACTGGGCACGGACCGTTCGATACCGGTTTTTCCGCGACCTGAAGCAGAATAATGATGCGGCGGCCATTGTAACCGCGCACCATCAGGATGATCAGGTCGAAACAATTTTGCAGAAGATTTTTAGGGGAGCCGGCCTGGCTTCATGGTTCGGTATGGAGATCCGGGAGGAGGAGCTTTTCAGGCCATTGCTGGACAGCTCGCAGGCTGAGATCGACCGGTATGTCGAGGAGGAATCGGTCGCCTACCGGGTCGACCGGAGCAACCTTGAATCGGCTTTTGCCCGTAACTTTCTTCGCAATGAGTGGCTGGCGGAGCTGGAGCAGTTTTTCCCGGGTTGGAGGCAAAATGTACTTCGAATCCGGGAACACGCTTCACAGTTTGGTGCGGCATTGGATCATATTCTGGATGAGATAAAAAACAGCAAGGACCGGATCAGCCGAAAACAATGGCTTGAACTTCAACCCGACCTTCGCAGATCGATCATGCTGCACTGGCTGAAACAGAAGCGTCCCGGTGTGGCGGTCAGCAGTGAAGCTCTCGGAGAGCTTCGCCATGCCGAAGCGTTGTCGACCGGCAAGTCGATTCAACTTACCGACGATATCACCCTGATGCGTGACCGAGAATGGTTTAAGCTGGTCTTTACGGGAGCGGAACCGGCATCGCAGGTAGAGTTGAGACCCGCCCCCCTGCAGAAAAAAAAGTTTCGGTTCAACGATCTGCAGTTTTGGATCGAGGACTATGGGGAACCCGATTTTGCCAAACGACTTTATCTTGATGTCGATAAGATCGTTTGGCCGCTCAAACTGCGGTATTGGTCGGACGGCGACCGTTTTCAGCCGCTCGGCATGGACGGTCGCCAGAATGTGGCCGACCATCTGACCAACCGAAAGGTTAGCGCGGCTGAAAAACAGAATGCACTGGTGCTGCAGTCTTTTGAAGATACGATCTGTGCCGTTATCTTTCCGCTCATAGAAAATCGACATCCACCCGGCACCATTTCGGAGCAGATGAAGTGCGATGATTCAACAACACGAGCACTGGTTGTAGAACTTAAAGAGTAAAATTCAATGCCTTATTACAAACCGGATACCGTGACCTGCAACGGAGAAACGTTTACCGTCTTCATTACGCATGAAAAATTGTTGCGGCGTGTTGAGGAGCTGGGTGCGCAGATCAATACCGACTATCAGGATAAACGCCCGATATTTATCGGAGTGCTTAACGGGGCCTTTATATTTATGTCGGATCTGATGCGCTTTGTAACCCTGCCCTGCGAAGTGGATTTTCTGAAATTGAGCAGCTACGGTGATGAAAAAGTCTCTTCCGGGCAGGTGATCAACCTGAAAGATATCGATGCCGACATACGAGAACGGCACGTCATACTGGTGGAGGACATCGTCGATACAGGGCTATCGATGAAATATATGATTGACAAACTAGAACAGGAAGATCCCGCCTCGATCGCCACCGTTACCTTGCTTCACAAGAAAGAGGCGACCATGTATGATGTGGACCTGGATTACGTGGGCTTCGTGATTCCGCAAAAATTTGTACTTGGATATGGTCTGGACTATGCCCAGGAGGGCCGAAATCTGGCCCAGATCTATGTGCTTCAGGAGGATATGGAACCCGTCGATTAACGGAAGTGTGCGGCAGAATTTTTCGGATACCCATTCGTTAAAATTCGTTGATAAGCTTATCCAACCGATGTATATTTGTGATCCCTTTAGGAGAGGTGGCTGAGCGGTCGAAAGCGCTCCCCTGCTAAGGGAGTATACCCTTAACAGGGTATCGAGGGTTCGAATCCCTCCCTCTCCGCTCTACTACGCTCCGCTGGTGTGGAGCTTCGAAATTCAGAATTCCTAATTCTCAAGCTTCCTGCCCATCAGCGTTACTATCAACGTTCTTCGTTTGCTGGCATCGCGGTGTTCACAAAGGATGATTCCCTGCCAGGTTCCCAGGGAGAGCCTGCCGCCGGATATCGGGATCGACAGTGATGAACCCAGCAGCGAACTTTTTATGTGTGAAGTCATGTCGTCGGGGCCCTCGAGGGTATGCTCATACATCGAAGTATCTTCGGGCACCATCCGCTTAAAATGGGTTTCGAAATCGCGCCGGACCGAGGGATCGGCGTTCTCGTTGATCGTGATACTGGCGCTTGTATGCTTGATAAATATGTGGGCAATGCCCACTTCGATCTGTTCGATCTCCGAAACGGCAGAGCGTATTTCCTCGGTGATCAGGTGGTATCCCCTGGATTTCGGAGCCAGCGTGATCTCGATCTGATGCCAATACATAAGGATTCAAAAACTAATCTTTAAATCAGACTTTCCAATTTTTAATAATTTCTTTGTTAAGCAAAGATAGATCGAACTGGATAAACTCTATCCTTTATCGGATTCAGGATTTTTAAATCTATCCAAACAGCCCATTTACACTCCCTCCGTCATGGCTGATTGTCTGTCCGGTGACGAAGGAGGCATGCGGCGATAACAGCCAGGCTGCAAGCGACGCCAGCTCCTCGCCTTCGCCGAAACGGCCGACCGGTATGGAGGCCTCCATTTCGGCTCGAACCTCTTCCGGTGACTTGTCGGTATCCTCACTCTCCTTTTTTATGACTCGTTCGATTGCCGGCGTGTTATGCGATCCTGGGGCCAGCACATTGACGGTCACTCCCTGACCGGCTATTTCGGTAGCCAGGGATTTGGCAAACCCAACCATGCCTGCTCGAAATGAATTGCTCAATACCAGCTTGGGTATCGGCTCCTTGACGGTTTTGCTTTCGATAAACAGCAGGCGGCCGTATTCACTGGTTGTAAAGTAGGATATCAGCCGGAGCGTCAATTCAATTTTCCAGCGCATCACATTTTCGTAGGCTTTGTCCCAATCGTATATCGCTGTTTCCAGTGGGCTCAGGGCCGGCGGCCCTCCTGCGTTGATGACCGCCCCGTGAAGAGTGCTGTTGCCTATGGCCGATTCGATATTGTTGTGCGTCTTATCATCGGTCAGGTCGCCCTGAACGAGGGTTACCCGGTCTTTATAATTTTTCTCCAGCTCCTGCAGCCTTTGTTTCCTCCGGGCGACAGCAATCACTTCAGCCCCTTCATTCATCAGTCGCTCCGCGATGGCACGACCAAATCCGCTGCTGGCTCCACAAACAAGAAACCGATGTTGATCAATATTCAGATCCATGGCGTAGATGCATAAAGTTGAATTTGATGCCTATATATAGCAAATCGGAAAGGAATGGGCAAAGTTGTAAATTGATTTAAAGAAACGATTGCCATAAAACGAAATGGTAGTCGAAATACTTATCATTGTTAAGCTTATTGCAACATACAGAGTATCATGAATGTATTATAGCTGTAAGATTGGAACTGATCAGAAACCAATTTCCTCTATTTTTTAAATGTATCTTGATCACTCTCGAACCTAAATTAAGGGAATCATGAAAAAATTTTTTGCGCTTTTATCCACTCATCGTTTCGTCTCTTTGCGTAAAGGTATGCAAGGGGCGCTGTTTCTGTTTTTCACCGCATTGATCACTTTCTCCTTGCTATCCGCAGTTGCGGCACAGGACCTGGATGTACCCTATGTGCCCACACCCCAGCCGGTTGTTGAACACATGCTTGAAGTAGCCGGCGTGGGCCCCGGTGAATATGTGATCGACCTCGGATCGGGAGATGGGCGTATCGTTGTCGCTGCCGCAAAGATGGGAGCAGTGGCACATGGTGTAGATCTGGATCCGGACAAGGTGAGGCAGGGAACCGAAAATGCCCGCAAGGCCGAAGTGTCCGACCGTGCGCTCTTCATTGAGGAGGATATTTTTGAAACCAGCATCAGCCAGGCCTCTGTGATCACGATGTATCTGCTCTCCTCGGTCAACGTGAAGCTCCGTCCCCGTTTGCTGGATGAACTGAGACCGGGTTCGAGAGTGGTGTCCCACAGTTTCGACATGGATGAGTGGGAAGCGGATGTGACCTATGATGTGAAGGATGAATCGGGACAGAGCCACACCGTACATCTCTGGATCATACCCGCAAAGGCCGGAGGCACCTGGAGCTGGGAGGTCGATGGGGTAAGCTTCGAAGGGAAAATTGATCAGCGCTTCCAGGAAGTCGATATCAACGTTTCGGCTGGCGGCGACTACCTGAGAACGGTGACCACAAAACTGGATGGACGGCGTATCAGCTTCAGCGTGGCTACCGATGCGGCATCCTATCTCTACAGCGGGCGCATCGAGGGAGATTCGATCAAGGGCTATGTCCAGGTCAGGGCCGGCGAAGGCGGCAAGATCTACACCTGGAGTGCCAGCCGGAATTAGATGGAATCGGATCAAATGATCTATGATTTCGCCCTGAAATGACTACTAAAGAATGTCCCTGAACAACAACGAGTCCACCCATACCGGCGGCCATCCCAAACCGGTCTTTACCGCCATGAATGCAGTTGCGGTAATCGTCGGTATCGTCATCGGTATCGGCATCTTTCGGCTTCCTCCCTTGGTGGCTGCCAACGCCTCGAGTGGATGGGAATTTCTAGGTTTCTGGCTGGCTGGCGGCCTCATATCCATGATCGGGGCGTTGTGTTATGCAGAACTCTCCGCTGCCTATCCCGATGCCGGTGGGGAATACCATTTCTTAAGAAGGGCATACGGCTCCTCCCTGGGATTCCTGTTTTCCTGGGGCAGAATGACGGTGATTCAAACGGGATCCATCGCCCTCGCGGGATTTATCCTGGGTGATTACGCCAGCAGTATCCTGAATCTGGGCCCGTACAGTTCGGCGATCTATGCCGCTATCACGGTTGTCATGCTTACCGGGCTTAATCTCTGGGGTACCCATCCTGCTAAGAATACGCAAAATGTGGTTACGGGATCGATCGTCGTGGTTCTGCTGCTGGTCTCGCTGGGCAGTATTTTCGGTATGGAGGGGTCGGTCGATTTCAGCCTTGTCTCCGGCGACGGTACCGGGGCGATAGGAGATGCGATGATATTCGTGCTGTTGACCTACGGAGGATGGAACGAGGCGGCCTACCTCTCGGGAGAGCTTAAGGGGGTGAAGCAAAACATGAGCAAGGTGCTGATCCTCGGCATCGGTGTTATCACCCTGATCTATCTGCTGGTAAACTATGCTTATCTGCACACGATGGGGCTGGAGGCGTTGCAACAGTCGGAGGTGGTGGGAGCCGATCTCACCGCCCAGCTGCTGGGAGAGGAGGGAGCGATCCTGCTTTCCTGTATCGTTATCATCACAGCGATATCGACCGCCAATGCCACCATTATCACCGGGGCCCGGACCAACTACGCCCTGGGCCGCGATTTTTCCATCCTATCCTTTCTGGGGAAGTGGAACGGTCGCAACAACACTCCCGATAACGCCCTGTTGGTTCAGGGAGCGATCGCCCTCATACTGGTTATCGTCGGGGCCGTCACCAAGCAGAGCATCACCACCATGGTGGATTATACAGCACCGGTATTTTGGTTCTTCCTGCTGATGACCGGTATCTCGCTGTTCATATTCCGCATCAGGGATCTGGATATCGAACGGCCCTACAGCGTTCCGCTCTATCCGATAACGCCGTTGCTTTTTGTCCTGGTCAGCCTTTACATGCTCTATTCCAGCGTGGTGTTTACCGGAATCGGGGCTCTGATCGGCGTGGGAATCCTGCTGACGGGTATTCCGGTATTGATGATGAACCGATAAAAAACACGCTTGAACCCGCCTGGAGCATCAAACTATCGCCGATTGGATTAATCTGTGAATATGGATAATAAAATCCGTCTGAAATACGTATGTTTGACCTCGATTGAATGTCATTCTAATCAATTATTCCGATTGCGGTAAGCTAAGAGGGACGGAATCGGCCATACAACTCCATATGCCCAAGGATATCAGAAATATTGCGATTATCGCACATGTCGATCACGGCAAAACCACGCTGGTGGACCAGATGCTGCGACAAAGCGGTACCTTTCATGAAAAGCAGCAGGTGCAGGAACGGGTGATGGATTCCGGTGACCTGGAACGGGAAAAAGGGATCACCATAAGCTCGAAAAATACGGCCGTATACTGGCAGGGTACTAAGATCAATATTGTGGACACCCCGGGCCACACCGATTTCGGGGGTGAGGTAGAACGAATCCTGAAGATGGTTAACGGGGTAATTCTGTTGGTGGATGCCGCTGAGGGTCCGCTGCCACAGACCAAGTTTGTGTTGCGCAAGTCGCTCAGCCTCGGATACCGGCCCATCGTGGTGATCAACAAGATCGACCGCAAGGACGCCCGACCGGACGAGGTGCTCAACGAGATCTTTGACCTTTTTGTGATGCTGGATGCCGATCACGATCAGCTCGACTTCCCGACGCTTTACGCGATCGGCAAGGAGGGTATTGCCCGTCGTGAACTGGAAGATGACAACCGTGACCTGGCTCCTCTATTTGAAACCATCATCGATCATATACCGGCTCCCGACCGGGATACCGAGGCCCCTTTCAAGATGCTGGTCAGCAGTGTCGACTGGAATGATTACGTGGGACGCATCGCCATCGGCAGGGTGGAGCAGGGTTCGATCCGGGAAAACCAGGAGATCGCCTTGATCGATCGAAACGGCGAGGTCAAAGAGAAAGGCAAAGCCACCAAGCTCTATACCTTCAACGGACTGGGCCGGGAGCCGGTGGAAGAGGCGGTATCGGGAGATATTTTTGCCCTTGCAGGATATGAAAATGCGCATATAGGGGATACCCTGACCTCATCCGCCGACTTGACTCCGATCAATTATTACGATATCGATCAGCCGACGATGGCGATCTATTTTCGTGTGAACAGTTCCCCCTTTGCCGGAAGGGAGGGGGAGTATGTCACTTCCAACATGATCAGGGACCGGTTGTTGCGTGAAACCCGCACCAATCTATCGATCAAGGTGGAGTCCACCGAAAGCCCGGAAGTGCTCAAGGTCTCGGGAAGGGGCGAGCTGCAACTGGCCATATTGATCGAGACGATGAGGCGGGAAGGGTACGAATTTGCAGTATCCCGGCCCGAGGTACTATTTAAAGAGATAGAAGGTGAGATCCACGAACCGTTTGAAGAAGTGGTAGTGGATGTGCATCATGAATACAGCAACCGGGTTATTGACAATCTTCAGCAGCGCAAGGGGTTGTTGCTGTCGATGACCCGCGAGGGGGAGAATAACCGGCTGATCTTCAAGGTACCCTCCAGGGGATTGATCGGCTTTCGGAGCGAGCTGCTTACCGAAACACGAGGTACCGGCATCATGCACCAGCAGTTCGACCGGTACGAGCCCCATGCGGGATCGGTGCCTGGACGTAAACGGGGAACGCTGATCGCGCTGGAACGGGGAGAGGTAACCAGCTATGCCCTGGAAGGGTTGCAGGACCGGGGAGTCTTCCTCGTAGAACCTGGTGATCCGGTCTATGCGGGCCAGGTTGTAGGCATCAACAATCGCACCGAGGATCTGGTGGTAAATGTGGTTAAGAAGAAGAACCTGACCAACCACCGGGCTACCCAGTCTGCCGATGCGGTCAAGTTGAACCCACCGAAAAAGATGAATCTTGAACAGTCGTTGGAATTTATCGATAAGGATGAACTGCTGGAGGTCACCCCGGAAAGCCTTCGAATTCGTAAATTCTATCTGGATCACAACGAACGCAAGCGGGCGGAAAAGAAGAAGGAGTTTGCCTGATATCCTGGTCCGGCCGGCAGCGTAAATCTCATCCAACCATGCAGCAGAAACGTTCGAAATCTGAAAATATCGCCGATCTGCTGGATTCCCGGTATCGTATACCCGGCACCGATATACGTTTCGGCATTGACCCGCTTCTCGGCCTGCTGCCCGGTATCGGCGACTGGCTGGGAGCGATCCTTTCAGCCTACCTGATGGTACTGGCTACCCGGATGGGCGCCGGCCTGTCTGTCCTTTCTCGTATGTTTTTAAACATCATGATCGATCTGCTATTTGGAGCGGTACCGGTGCTGGGAGACCTGTTCGATTTCGGGTGGAGAGCCAATGAGCGCAACGCCCGGCTGCTGAATGAGCTGGAGGAGGAGCCGGAAGAGCTGGCTTTTAGAAGCAGGATCTTGATGTGGGGAATGCTGATACTGTTTATCCTTATAATCCTGGGAGGACTTTATCTCACGTGGTGGATGGCTGAAGAGATCGTTACGGCAGTTTTGTGAAACCGAATGTAGGATAGTGGAATTCTCAATGCTCAATTCTCTCATCCCGTTTCGTAGAATCGTGCCTTTTCCCTGAAATAGGGCATGAACACCTTCTTCAACTCC
>JAWVYR010000051.1:0-11195 GCA_033722635.1 Balneolaceae bacterium
CTCGATGCTGCTCTGTTTTTTCAGCTGATTGATCGCATTGCGTACCTCCTCGGCGGCATTCTGCGAAAATCTCGTCAAAACAATATAGCCGATATTGTTTTCATCCCCGACCAGTCCGCTGTAGGCGATATTCTTCACATCGATCCGCTCCCTGACCAGCTCGAACTGCAACGGTTGGTCCTCTCCGTAGCGGTCGATGGAAATGGTCACGGCAGATCCGGGTTCTCCGACGGTCATATCCTGCACCTCGTCGGGCGACAGGTCCTGGACATCCACTCCATCCACTGCGATAATCACGTCACCCGCGCGAATCCCCTTGCGATGAGCGGGGTAACCCTCCATCGGGGCGATTACGACTATCTTGTCGCCTTTGAATCCCACCTCCATGCCCACGCCGCCATAGCTGCCACGGGTGATGATATCCATATCCTGGCTTTGGGCCTCATCGATGAAGACGGTGTAGGGATCCAGCGACTCCAGCATCGAATCGATCCCTTTCCTCATAAGCTTTTCAGGATTGATCTCATCGACGTAATTAAGCGAAACCTCTTTGTATACTTCACTGAAGAGGGTGAAATTCTTCTTAATAAGGAAATAGACGTCGGAAGTGGCGACAGCGCCTGCGATAGCAAAAAAGAGGACAGCCGTTACCGCGGCGGTGATAACATTTTTTCTCTTAACCATGATGTTGCTGTAATCTACTTGGACTTGTTGATGCGTAGGGTCTGGCCGGCATTGATTCTTGAACCGCTGATATTGTTGGTTTGCTTGATATCCTGGACAGAGACTCCAAACGTATTGGCGATCTCGATCAGCGTGTCCCCTCTGCGGACCGTGTAGGTAATCACACCCGATCCGTCGGTGGAGGCCAGATAGGACTGGGTGATATTCTTGCCGGACCGCTGTTCGCTTTCGATCTCCTGTTTCTGGGCAAACGACATGCCATCAACCTGGCTGTAATAGGCCTGTTTGGAATCCGGCACATAGATCGTCAGCCGCTGGCCGGGGCGGATAAAGTTGGATATACCGTTCCAGGCTCTGATCTGCCAGGATCGCACATCATACCATTCGGCAATATGGCCGACTGTATCGCCCTTTTTGACACGGTAGGTTAATTTGGTCGAATTGGCCGGTGCCGAAGCCTTGCTGCGCCGGGTGCTGGTCTGTCCCCGCGGCTGGTGGGTAGGCCGGCTTGCTGCAATATTCTCGGAGGTGCCGGGTGCCAGGGGCACTACCAGTCGCTGTCCCGGATAGATGATATGCGAAAGATTCTCATTGGTTTCGTACAGCGCTCTCACCGAGGTTCCGTATTTGCGGGCGATGCGGCCAAGGGTTTCACCCCGCTGTACGGTGTGCATGGTGATATTCTGGCTTCGCTTCTCCCGGGGTATATCGTCGTAATTCTCAGCGAAAATCTCCCGTTTGCCGATCGGCAGTTTCAACGGATATCTGCCGCCCGGAGGGGTCGCCCATCGCAGCAGCTCCGGATTATAATCCTTCAGCTCCTCGGTGGTGATGCCGGCGGCCTTGGCCAGCTCATCAAGCGGCATCAGCGGTTCCACCTCAAAAACCTCATACTGGTAGGGCTCCATATTATATCTTTTCTGAAAGCCAAACTCTTCCGGGTTGGTAGCGATCATCGTGGCGGCAATGAAGCCCGGTACATATCCGCGGGTTTCCCGGGGCAGATAGGGATAGGCTGCCCAGTAGTCCTCTTCTCCGGCGGCCCGGATCGCTCTTTTCAGCCCACGCGGACTGATATTGTAGTTGGCCATCGCCAGGTGCCAATCTCCCCAGATATTGTACAGATCCTTGAGATGGCGGGCCGCGGCGCGGGTCGCTTTTTCGGGATCGCGCCGTTCATCCATCCACCAGTTGACCTCCAGTCCGTACATCGATCCGGTGGCCCGGATAAACTGCCACATTCCCACGGCTGCCGCCCAGCTGCGGGCGGTGGGATTGAGACCGCTTTCGATCAGGGAGAGGTGAATCAGTTCCTGCGGCACCCCTTCCTCCCTGAAAATACGTTTCATCATCGGGAAATAGACTTCCGACCGCTCCAGCCAGCGTTCCATCACCTCAGGACGTTTAAGGGTGTAATACATCAGGTGGCGGTTGACCTGCCGGTTCTGCAGGAGGGGAACTTCAAAACTGCTCATTTTAACGTTCTCGGGCAGCACATAGCCTTCCACGACCCAGTCATCTTCCTCTGAAAAAAGTTCCTTGTGAATGTTGAAGATCTCCCCCTCCACCTGCTCCGACGGATCTTTAATCCCGTAAAACTCCCGGTACTCGGTCATCACAGAGCGGTACACTTCACTGAAACGGCGATCGCTCTGCACTTCGGGATACTCATCCAGCAGCGACTGCAGAGAGCCAAGCGCCTTGTTGATATGTTTCTCGGTGGAAAGCGGATCGTTTTCCAGCTGGGCATTGAGAATGTTGACGTGGGTGGAATAGATATCAGCGATACGGTGAATCACCTCTTTCTGAAACTCATCCAGCGGTTTCGTATCAAATCCCTGATCGGGCGCATACTGATCGGGGGTAGGTAAAAACGGATTATTGTAGGGCAACAGCTTGGATGATATCCGCACCTCTCTTAACTCAATATCGTCGGTTTTATCCCTGTCCTGGGCAAATGCCGTCGAGGAAATGAATAGTAAAGCCAGAAATAGCGCCTTGGGTAGTGTTTTTTGCATCGCCGTATTGTTTGGGGTGTTTAAAATTCGAGTCTTAAAAATTACTGAAAAAAATGTAAATACAAACTGAAATTACCCCTTTCAGATTAAAACCCTATAATAATGAACGCAACCGCTTGATTTTTAGCATAACCGTCCGCGTATTTTCTAAAGTTGAACGCCGGTCCAGCCCTGCACCAGCGGCCAACGGCGTCCCGTTCCGAACGATTTGGTGCTCACCTTCAGCACCGGAACCGCCTGAAAGCGCTTGTACTCGCTGCGGTCGACCAGCCGGATCACCCGCTCAACGGTATCTGCAGGATACCCCTGTTTCACAATCTCATCTCGAGATATCTGCTGTTCTATGTAGCACTCAAGGATAGGGTCAAGCACCTCATATTCGGGCAGAAAATCGGAATCCTTCTGGTCGGGTCTCAGTTCGGCGCTGGGCACCTTCTCCATGATATTTTTAGGTATCATCTCTTCGCTGTAGTGTTTCTCGTTCATCCAGCGGGCCAGGCGATAGACCTCCGTCTTGTAGAGATCCCCGATCACGCTCAGTCCCCCGGCCATATCCCCGTACAGCGTACAGTATCCGGTGGCCAGCTCCGATTTATTGCCGGTGTTGAGTTTCATGTAGCCGAATTTATTGGAGATCGACATGATGATCGCACTCCGGATTCGGCTCTGCAGGTTTTCCTCCGCGACCCCAAACCGGCGCTCGCCAAAAACCGGGTCCAGCGCATTGCGAAACCGGTCAAAGATCTCTCCGATCGCAATCTCATGCAGCGTTATGCCCAGGTTGTCCGCCAGAGCTTCCGAATCGGTTACGCTGCCCCTCGATGAAAATTCCGATGGCATCGTCACCCCGATTACGTGATCTGCTCCCAGTGCCTCGGCAGCGATACAGGCTACCACCGTAGAATCGATTCCGCCGCTCAAACCCAGTATCACGTTCTCGGAAACTCCGGTTTTACGCAGGTAATCCTTCAGCCCGAGACAAAGGGCGTCAAAGATATTGCTCTCCAGATCGTGCACCAGTTCCGGTTTGGGACCGAGATTTTTCACCGATCGTTCTTTGGGATCCCATTCCACCTCCAGGCAGTGCTCCTCGAAGAGTGGAGAACGGGCTATCACCTGTGCATCGGCACCAATCACCATGGAATCGCCGTCGAAGATCAACTCGGTGTTGGCACCCACCTGGTTGGCGTAGAAGATCGGCAGGTTCAGCTCCTCAGCATGGCCCTGCAGCATCTCCTGTCGGCTCAGAGGTTTGGTCTTGGTGAAGGGTGAGGCAGATATATTGATGATCGCATCCGCACCCTGTTCAGCCAGCTCCCGGGCGGGGTTGGTTTCATAGGTATGGTACTGGATATCATTTTCATTGTACCAGATATCCTCGCAGATGGTGATCCCCAGGCTGACATCCCGAAACGAAACGCATTCGGTTTTTTTGTTGGGCTCGAAATAGCGCAGGTCGTCGAACACATCGTAGGTGGGCAGCAGCGTCTTGTGGACCGTTGCCACCTCCTCTCCCCGCCAGGCCAGGATCGCCGAGTTATAACACTGCCGGCCGTAGGTGGAGGGGTTGTGGGTGAGCGTGCCGAAAATAACAGCCGTTTCGCCTGTTCGTTCGATAAGCTCCTGATTGACCCTGATCACCGCTTCACGAAAGGAACGTCGTTCCACCAGATCCATCGGGGGATATCCGCAAACCACCATCTCCGGAAGTATCAGCAGATCGGTATCGGACTCCTCCGCCTCCTTGAGGGCCAGTTTGATCTGTAGTCTGTTGGTTTCCAGATCCCCGATAATCGGGTTGATCTGCTGAATCCGTACTTTCATTGGATAGCTGTGATTTTCGGTTGGATGATCTTCGATATTGATCCTGTCAACATAAAACGATTCGTTTTAAATCCGGCCTACTGCCCGGCAGTATAAACCTTTTCTCCGGCTCGCCAGGTTTCCAGGACTCTAATCTTCCAAATATCGGAAGCGGGGATCTCAAAAAGATCACGATCTATGATGATGAAATCGGCCCATTTCCCCTCCTCCAGGGATCCCAGCCTGTCCTCCTGATGGGCGGCGTAAGCGGCATCGATGGTGAACGCGCGAAACGCCTCCTCGCGGGTCATCGCCTGTCCGGGATACCATCCTCCCTCCGGGTTGCCCTGGTGATCCTGCCGGGTGACGGCGGAATACAATCCGTAGAACGGGTTGACATGTTCCACGGGAAAGTCGGATCCCGCTGCAATCACCGTACCCTGATCGAGGAAGCGCTGCCAGGCATAAGCCCCCTTGATCCGTTCCGGCCCTACCCGGTCTTCCGCCATATTCATGTCGCTGGTTGCATGGGTGGGCTGCATCGAGGCGATGATGTTGAGCTCTCCGAAGCGGGGGATATCCTCCAGGCTCACCACCTGGGCGTGTTCGATACGGTGCCGCAATCCCTGATTGCCCAGGCTGTCCCTGACATTTTCGAAGGCATTGAGTGCCACCCTGTTGGCCCGGTCGCCGATCGCGTGAATATTGGTCTGGTAACCCCCAGATGCCGTTTTCAGGATCATGTCGGTCATCTCCCCCTCGGTGTGAAACAGCAGACCGCGATTGTCGGGATCATCGGAATAGGGTTCCAGCATAGCCGCTCCCCGGCTCCCCAGCGCGCCGTCCGCGTAGAGCTTGACGCTTCGCAGGGAGAGCAGATCATTTTTATAGGAATCGATCGGGCCCTGCTGCGAGAGCGCGTCGAAGGTTTTACCGGCTCCGCTGATCATCGCATAAATTCGGGTGGTGATCTTGCCCTGATCGGCAAATGATTTATAGAGACCCCAGGTATCCGGGCCGATCCCTGCATCGTGCACACTGGTGAGTCCGTGCGCTGTCATCCGCTGCATCGCCTGATCCAATGCCATCCGCTGCTCCGCGGAAGTACGCTCCGGGATATGGTCCTGGATGAGAGACATCGCCCCGTCCACAAACACTCCGGTGGGATCCCCCTGTTGATCGCGGATGATTTTGCCTCCCTTCGGATCTTCGGTGTCCCGGTTGATCCCTGCGATCTCCATCGCGCGGCTGTTGGCCCATCCGGCATGGCCGTCCACCCGTCGCAGCCAAACCGGCCGGTCGGATACCGCCTCGTCCAGCTCATCGGCGGTCGGGAAACGGTCGATCTCCCAATGGGTGTGGTTCCATCCACGACCCCGGATCCACGGCAGATCGGGATGTTCCGAAGCATATTCTTCAACCCGCTGCAGGGTCTCATCCAGGGACCGGATGCCGGTCACATCTGCATCCAGCTGCTTGAAACCCAGGCCCATGACATGCGCATGGGCATCGATCAGCCCCGGAAGCATCACCCTTCCACGGCCGTCGATCACCGTTGCATCCTGCTTGTTCACCATCAGGGTTTCATCAATGGCTATATCGATCACCTTCCCGTCGCGGAAAGCGATCGCATCAAACCCGGTGAGTTGATCCCCCATCAGGGTGTATCCTTTCACATTCTCAATCACCGTCAGCTCCGACTGCTGCTGGCATCCCTGCAGCGCGATCCATAAAAAACTGCAGGAGAGCAGCAAGAATAAAATCAGTTTCCGCCGTACCGGTTTACAGAATCGACTCAAGTGGGTTATCATAGTTCAACTGGTTTCTTGTTATATATACGGGTTGATAAATATTACGGGCTGGAAAATACCATAAAAAATCATTTCAACGAAGGGAGGCGGAGAGAACCGCGGGTGAGGCGATCGTCAGTTAAATCGTATCGTCTCACGACCGGAACGAAAGTCGCGGGGAAAACGGTCGGCCACGTAATCCGGAACGATCGGATAATCACCCAGCAGGTCGAAGGGAATGAATCTAAGATCTTCCAGAATCTGATCCCCTGCATCCGCCTCGGGGTCGGAACCCAGCTGCAGGGTGCCCCCCTTCTCCTTTACTTCAAAGAAAAACTGCAGGGCGTGATAGGGTGTGGAAATGAGTTCATTGATATACCGCAGATGTTCTACCGCTATCCGCAGGCCGGTCTCCTCTTCAAACTCCCTGATCAGGCATTTTTCCATCGATTCCTCAAATTCCAGTCCGCCGCCGGGAGGCGTCCAGATATGCTGGTTGGTGACAGGGGATAGCATTTTGACAAGCAAAAGGGATTCCTCTCTGACCAGCAGGCCGTTGACGCGGATGCGAATCGTGTTTTGATAGGCCTGGCCGCTCATCCGCCGACCGCGATTTTCTCATCCTCCCCGTTTACCGGTATATGCAGATCGTTCTTTTTTGCATAGCCGAGGCTGGCTTTCACAAAATCGACGAAAAGCGGCTGAGGATTTTTGACCGTGCTGCAAAGCTCGGGGTGGAACTGAACGCCGACGAACCAGGGATGATCCTCCAGCTCCACAATTTCGACCAGATCCCTCTCTGGGTTGATCCCGACCAGCTTCATGCCGTTTTCCACCAGCTTATAGCGAAGATTGTTGTTGACCTCGTACCGATGACGGTGGCGCTCGCGTATGAAATCGGTTCCATAGGCCTTGTGAGTTTTGGTACCTTTCTGAATCTTGCAGTCGTACAGCCCCAGGCGCATGGTGCCGCCCTTCTCCTCGATCTCCTTCTGCTCCGGCATCAGATCGATAATCGGATACTCCGTTTTCTGATCGAACTCGGTGCTGTGAGCCTCCTTCCAGCCGCAGACATTACGGGCAAACTCGATGACCGCGCACTGCATGCCCAGACAGATGCCAAAGAACGGAATCTTGTTTTTACGGGCATATTTTACCGCTGCCACCTTGCCCTCGATTCCCCGGCCGCCGAATCCGGGTGCTACCAGAATGCCGGAAATATCCTTCAGCTTCCGGGCTACATTCTTGGAGGTGATCTCATCCGATTGCACCCAGCGCACCGATACCTTGCAGTCGTTGACGGCCCCGGCGTGTATAAACGCTTCGGCGATCGATTTATAGGCATCGTGATGCTCCACATACTTGCCGACCAGCGCGATATTGATCTCGGTGGAGGGATTGCGTACCGCTTCCACAAATCCGATCCACTGGTCCAGGTCCGGCTCAACCGATTTCAGCTCCAGTTTCTTGATCACCCGGTCGTCGAGTCCCTCCTCCTGCATCAGCAGTGGCACTTCGTAGATACTTTGCGCATCCAGCGAGGCGATAACATCTTCATACTCGACATTGCAGAACTGTGCGATCTTCTGGCGGATACTCTTGTCGAGCGGATACTCCGAACGGGCCACAATAAGATCGGGCTGAAGGCCGCTCTCCGAGAGGGTTTTTACCGAGTGCTGCGTCGGCTTGGTCTTCAGTTCGCGGGCAGCCGACAGGTAAGGCACCAGCGTAAGGTGGATTGATAGGGTGTTCTTGCGGCCCACATCGTAACGAAGCTGCCGAACCGCCTCGATATAGGGCAGGCTCTCGATATCGCCAACGGTACCGCCGATCTCCACAATCACCACGTCGTATTCACCCGACTCTCCCAGCTTCAGTATATGCGACTTGATCTCATCGGTGATATGCGGAATCACCTGCACCGTCTTGCCAAGGTAGGCCCCCTGGCGTTCCTTGCTGATCACATCGTAGTAGATCCGGCCGGTGGTTACGTTGTTTTCCTGCGTGGTTTTGATATCCAGGAAACGCTCGTAGTGGCCCAGGTCGAGATCGGTCTCAGCTCCATCGTCGGTCACATACACCTCGCCATGTTCATACGGATTCATGGTACCCGGATCCACGTTGATATAGGGATCCAATTTTTGAATGGTCACCTTAAGACCGCGGGCTACCAACAACCTTCCAAGGGATGCACAGATGATACCTTTGCCAAGTGATGAAGTAACCCCGCCGGTGATGAAAATATACTTCGTCGCCATGTCCGCTAATGATTGGTTGATGGATATTTAAGATAGAATGTTTCGGGTCGGCATTCAAATGGAACTGCCAACTGAACGCTGTGCTATTCGGTTCGTTCCTCGATCAAACTCTTCAACAGGTCCGGCTTGTCGGTAAAGATGCCGGTCACTCCTTTATCCAACAGCTTTTGCATGCGGCGCTTCTGGTTCACCGTATACACAAACACCGGAATTTCATGGGCCCTGAGATCCTTCAGCCGCTTTTTGGTAAGCTGGCTGAAACTGCAGTTGAATGCATCGGCATCGTATTCATTCACCAGTTCCGAGGGAAGTTTTTTTCCTGAAGTTTTTTTGTAGTAGAGCAGTGCCACCGGCATATCGGGGTCCAGCCGGTTGATATGGGATGCCACCCGGTAGTCGAAACTGGAGAATAGGACGTGGTCCTGCATATCATACTGTTTCACGAGCCTGAGACATTTCTCCTCCACTCCCCCTTCCATCTCACCGGTTACCGCCTCGGACTTGATCTCGATATTCAGGGCGATCTTCCCGGAAGCGAATTGCAGCACCTCTTCCAGAGTGGGAATACGCTGATCGGAAAACTTCGGATCAAACCAGCCCCCTGCGTCCAGGGCTTTGAGCTCCTTGAGGGTATGGTCGCTGACCAGGCCGGACCCGTTGGTATGATCATCCAGCTCGGCATCGTGGAAAACCACCGGCACACCGTCCTTGCTCAAAAGCACATCGAGCTCGATCATCTCCGCACCCATCGAATGAGCGGCCCTGAATGCCGCCATGGTGTTTTCGGGAAAATATGCGCTGGCACCGCGGTGCCCGATAATGATGAAACCGTCCCCGTCATCATTATATATTTTTGGCAGCATGGATATGGATTTTTCGGATTGCTGGATGTTACCGGCTGCGATCATTCCCGATAACATAAAAAATATAATCAACCATCCGGTTTTCATATTCCCTTACTCTTTTCTCTTCTTCCACCGTAAGTACTCGATCAGATCCCTGATCTGCTTCTTCTGATAAAATATCAACAATACATTGATACTGAAAATTACGGCGATGATAATGAAAAAGGTCCGGCTCATCCGGGTCAGGTCAAAATAGAAGGAATAACCGAAGATCAGCAGTGCCAGCAGGTTGATGGCAAAATGTATCCACTTGTTGCGGTCGCGCTTGTGCAACGCTTCGATCTGTTCATCCTCCGGCAGCTCTCTTTGCTCCTTTTTCAGGTGAATATTCAGATAGGAATGCAGCCGCTGGATCTCCTGCTCACTGTAGTGCTCCTTCATCTCAGTTTTGTGCATTCATGATTCGCCGAATGGCATCCTGCAGAAGTCTGTTCCGTCCTCCTCGCTCCACCAGCGTGAAAAGAAAATAGAGCCCCACCATGGTAACGATGCTTGCAGCCATCACCATATAAATAGAAACCCAGAAGGGGTTGATCAATCCCAGTACGCTGATCAGTACCACGACCGACCCCAGGCCCACCTGCAGCAGGGCTGCGCACAGGTGCAGCAGGTTGACCGACCGTATCTGTCTGAATAAAATGGAAAAAGTTGAGGATTGGGTGGGTGATTTTCTTAGTTTTGTCCCCTGCATTGCGAAATGCTTCTTATTTTGATCGTCAGAAACCATAGCATTAAAATTGTATCAGTAGGGTTGGCGCAGTTTCAATACCCATCGATCATGAAGTTAATCCAAAATGTCAAATAATCAACCGCGGTTCCACCGATGAGTTCATCCACGGATAATATCTACATTTACGGAAGAAATCCGGTGGAGGAAGCGCTCAAAAATGAACCGGGACGAGTCGATAAAATATTTGTTCGCAGTAATATCCCGGAGCACCGGCTTCAGTCGATTCATGATCTTGCCTCCGATAACCGTATACCGGTTTCACACGTTCCGGGTTCCAAGCTGCATGAACTTGTTGGTAGCGTAAACGACCAGGGCGTAGTAGCCTTGATGAGCGCCATCACCTATCAGGAATTCGGCCCCTGGCTGGAGCAGGCGGACCCCTCGGAGTATCCGGCCATTCTGCTGATGGATGAGATCGAAGATCCCCGCAATATGGGCGCGATTCTCAGAACCGCGGCCGCCTCCGGCCTATCCGCTGTACTGGTACCCAAGCACCGGCAGAGCCCGGTGACACCTGCCGTATACAAAACCTCGGCCGGAACGGCGGGACGGATACCGATCGTCCGGGTCGGTAACCTGAACCAGGCGATCCTCAAACTTAAGGATGCGGGGTTCTGGATCGGGGGGCTGGATCAAAACGGCAACACGCCGCTGTGGGACCTTGAGGTGGACCGTGCCTATGCTTTTGTGGTAGGCAGCGAGGGTAGCGGAATTCGTCAGAAAACCCTGGAGCACTGTGATTTTCGCTTCTTCATACCGATGGAGAATGAGGTGGAGTCGCTCAATGCATCAGTCAGCACCGCCCTGCTCTGCTATGAATGGAGGCGAAAAAAAGATTCTACCTGATCTAGGGATAGATCAGGTAGGGCTGCCGGCGTTTTTTAAATTGCTCGACCTCCTCCTCCCAATTCGCCCGGTACTCCAGTACATCCATGCTGCCGGCCAGTTGAAACAGGTACTCTTTTGTTTCAGCACCCTCCGTGTATTCCATCAACACCCTCAGCACC
>JAWVYR010000052.1:0-11081 GCA_033722635.1 Balneolaceae bacterium
AACAGGAGAGCAGCCAGGATGCTCACGCCGATCAGCAGGACCGGCAACCAGCCTCCCATGCGTTCGAGCAAGGTTATGGAGAGGTCGGCCTGTGCTTCGGGTAGTTCTGCCCTCTCCATCTGGCTTTTCAGGATATCCAGGGTCGATCCGATGGAGATATCAGGTAACAGGGCGTTGACCGGGATCACAAAAAGCGCGATAAGAATGGGCAGGACAGCCGCCGCAACTATCCAGCGGTTAAAGGTGAATATAAGTCCCAGTTCTGCCAACGGTGCCCGTTTGATCCATTTTTGTGCAATCACTGCAGCAATGGCCGGCGTGAACATGCAGGAGAGGGCTACAAGGGTAAACCATGGGGAGGAAAGGGATCCGCCATTCAGCGTATAACCGAAGGCGATCGACCAGCACAGCCCGAAATTGATCAACAGAAAATAACCGACGTGATGGTAGTTGATCTTTTTCATGACGCAGGTATTCAGTTTTCAGCAGGTCTGTAACGCTCGATAATGTTCAACACCTCGTCGACCGGCAGGGCTGCCACGTGGTGCCCGTTTCTACCGGTCATCGATTCAGCATGGAACAGGGAATTGATGATCGCCTCCTCGGTAGCTTCGATGACTGCCATAAAAAGCGGGGAGGTACTGCTGTTTCGAACCTGTTCAAGCGGCTGCACGATGCGTTTCGACTGGAGGGGTATCCGAACCGATGGGGCAGTGGAAAATGCGATCACATAATCTCCGCTCCCGTTGGAACCCGCAGCCCCCGTTCGCGCCAGGCCAAACAGGGCCCTCATCGCCAGTCTCTTCAAATTCCTGGATAACAGCGGGGCATCGGTAGCCACTATGATCATGCAGGATCCATCTGCGGAATCATTTAAATTCTCTTTCAAATAGTACTGCCCCAATTTCTCCCCCACGGGGACCCCATCTATTCGCAGGACGCCCCCGAAATTGCTCTGCACAAGTACACCCACGGTAAATCCACCCAGCTGATCCGGCAGTTTCCTGGATGCCGTTCCGATGCCTCCTTTGAACCCGAACGCCCTGGTACCTGTTCCGGCTCCCACCGAACCTTCCTCCACGGCCCCGGTTTGTGCACTGTTGATCGCTTCCAGCACATCCTTTTCGGATACATGGCGCCCCCGGATGTCGTTGAGAAATCCGTCATTGGTTTCTCCAACCACCGGATTGACCGAGCGGACAGATTTATTGGCTGCAAAGGAAAAGGTATGACTGATAAGCGCATCAGCAGCAGTGGGGACGCTCAGCGTGTTCGTCAGTACGATCGGTGTTTCAATATTGCCCAACTCCTCTATCTGCGTGGAGCCCGCCAGCTTGCCGAAACCATTCCCCACATACACCGCTGCCGGCACTTTCAGCCGGAACAGGTTTCCGGTATGAGGAAGTATCGCCGTGACCCCGGTTCGGATATGCTCACCTTTAACAAGCGTGGTGTGCCCGACCGCCACTCCTTCCACATCCGTGATCGCATTGAGCGGCCCCGGTTCCATCACACCGATTCTGATGTCATACTCCCGGAGATCCTTTTTGGGGCCATCTGGGTCATCCTGCCCCAAAACGGGTGTCGCTGCAAGATGAACAGTCAAAATAACTAAGAAAATTATTAGCGATCTCATGGGTTCTCATTTTTGAAGTGCGACTCCGCTTCGATAAAAACACGTTTGACCCGTGGATATTCCGATTTAATTTCCTTGGTCAGTCGGGCTATCGATTTTTCTATGCGGAATGCTTCTATCTGATCTTTGAAATCAACACTGATATTGACCAGGATGAATTCAGGCCCCATATGCATGGTGAGGGTTTCATTCACATGTTTTATTTCATCTTTGGATTCCGCCAGTTGACGGATGCCTGCCACCAGCTCCATGTTGGCGCTTTCCCCGATCAACAGGCTTTTGGTCTCGTAAGCCAGCCAGATCGCGGTCACACCCAATATCACGCCGATGAGAATGGAAGCGATACCGTCAAAGAGGAAGTTGCCGGTCAGATGTCCCAGGCCGATCCCTACAAAGGCGACCATCAATCCGAGCATCGCAGCCGAATCCTCAAACAGCACCACGAAGGTGGTCGGATCCTTCTCTTTACGCACCGTTTCGAGGTATCCCCGTTCACCCTTAGCCCGGTGAAACGCTTTCCAGGCAAAATACCAGGCTGCTCCCTCAAAAATCATGGCCAGCCCCAGTACAATATAGTTGACATAGGGATTCTCCACCGGGTGGGGATCCATTACGCTGTGTATGCCCTCATAGATCGAGATGCCTGCACCGACAGCAAATATGAGGATGGCGACTACGAAACTCCAAAAATAGACCTCCTTTCCGTGCCCGAAAGGATAATGTTGGTCGGGCGGCAGCTTGGATCTTTTCAACCCCAGCAACAGCAGCATCTGGTTGCCGGTATCCACCAGGGAGTGAATACCCTCGGACATCATCGCTGAGCTGCCGGTGAGGGCCGAAGCGATAAATTTGGTCACTGCGATCAATCCGTTGCCGACCAGGGCAGCGTAGATAACTTTTTTTGATGAACCTGCCATTGCGCTTTTGTTGGCACCCTGTTGTTTCGTTCTGTTCCCGATTGAACCTATTATAAAGAAAAGAGAGGGCTAATTCCTGTAAAACCTGAACAAAAAAAGCGGCGGTTCACGAAACCGCCGCATCGATTTAAAAAATCAGTTGTTTTTCAGTTACCGGTATAGACGATTCTCCAGATTCGTCCTTCGACGGAGTCGCTTACATAAAGCGATCCATCCGGTCCAACGCCCAATCCGGTCGGTCGGTATTGCGCGTTGCCGGGAGATTTCAATGTATCCGCACCTTTGAATCCATCGGCAAACACCTCGTAATCACCCGAGGGACTATCTCCTTCAAACGGCACATACACGATGTTGTAACCCTGCTGGGGCAGAGGAGCCCGGTTCCAGGATCCGTGAAAGGCGATGAATGCCCCGTCTCGATATTTGGAAGGGAACTGTTCAGCCGTGTAAAATACCAGGTCGTTGGGTCCCCAGTGTCCGGGGAATGCCATGATCGGATCCTCGTATTTACCCTCCTCGACCGGCGTTTCACCATCACCGCCATACTCCGGAGCCACTACCTTCTGGTTGCGGGTCTGGTCGTAGTAGGCGTATGGCCATCCGAAATTGTCTCCTTCGTTGACCAAGAAAAACTCCTCGGCCGGCAGTGCAGCATTTTCCTCAGCGGAATACATTTCAGGATAAAATTGGCTCAGCTGATCACGCCCGTGCTGCAATGCGTACAGCTGATTGTTCAACGGGTTCCACTCCAGAGCCACCGCGTTTCTGATGCCGGTGGCAAAACGCTGTTCGGGACCGGTCTGTAGCTGTCCGGTCGCGTTTGCATCAAACTTCCAGATACCTGCCTGCCGTTCAAGCTGCGGACAGGGATCCATGCCGGGAGACCCTTTGGTGCGTGTCTGCTCCATACAGGCGTTGGAGGGAGCGCCCACATTTACATAGAGATTGCCCTGGTTGTCGATGGTTATCGACTTGGTGGCATGCTGGTTCTGAATGGGAAATCCGCCGACAATCGTCTCCGGTTCGCCCGACGGTACCAGCTCGCCTTCCTCCAACGGATATCGAACCACGCTGGTATCGGATCCAAAGTAGAGATATCCGTTGTGAAGGTCGATCCCGGTCCCGGTATATTTTCCAAAATATTCTTTTCGGTCAGCTACCCCGTCGCCGTCGGTATCCCGCAAAGCCACAATGCCGGACCCGTTTTTGGCTTCCCTCAGTGAGATATACAGGTCACCGTCTTCATCCACCGCGATGTGCCGCGCATAACCCAGGCTGTCAGCCACGACCACGGCCTTGAACCCGTCAGGAAGGTTGATACTTCCATTGTTCTCCGCAAAATCGAAATTTTGACCCCCACTTTGCGGTTGACCGCAGGCTGCAATCACAGCCAAGATCACAGTTAAAAGAAATGCGTTACGAAATTTCATAATTGTTTGCTATCCTTTTGGTTATCAATAAAGATCGCTTAAGATATTAAATGAACTTCTTTCCGATTACATTCCAACAGATCGGGGATATTTTTGAAAAATCAACAGGACGCTGTTCCCTGTAACGAAACTGTAACCAATAGGAGATAGCATCATGATAAACAAGTATTCAATCGCGGCTGGTTCAGCTCTGCTGATTCTGAGTTTATTGTTCATTGGTTCCAATCAGATGCAGGCCCAGGATCTGATCGCCGAAGGAGCAAAACCGGAGATGATCACCGAGGGGCACCAGTTTACTGAAGGCCCTTACTGGAATCCGGCAGGATTTCTGCTCTACAGCGATATCCCGGCCAACCAGGTGTACCGGTGGGCACCCGGCGAGGGCAAAAGCGTGTATCTTGAACCGTCAGGCCATTCCAACGGTATTACTGCCGATACCGAGGGGAGAATCATTCTGTGCCAGCACGACGGCAGGGTGTCCAGGATGGATAACAATAAAAACCTGACGGTCCTGGCCAGCCAATACAACGGCAAGCGACTCAACAGTCCGAATGATGTGGTGGTGCGTTCCGACGGTTTGATCTACTTTACGGACCCGCCTTTCGGCGTCAGTGAGGAGGCGCGAGAACTCACGTTCAGCGGCGTCTATCTTCTCGGAAAGGAGGGATCGCTCACCCTTCTCTATGACAAGTTCACGCATCCCAACGGGATCGTATTGAGTCCCGACGAGCAAACCCTCTACGTCAACGATTCACGGACGGGCAGTATCGTGAAGTTCACGGTCAATAAAGATGGAAGCCTTTCCTCTCCGCAGGATTTCGCTACCGTGGGAGCGATGGCCGACAACGGGGCAGCCGACGGTATGGTGGTGGACATGCAGGGAAGACTTTACAGTACGGGTCCCGGCGGGGTATCGGTCTTTGATCCCAGCGGAAAGAAAGTGGGCCTGATCGAATTCCCGGACCGTATCACCAACCTCGACTGGGGAGGGAAGGATGTCAGTACCCTTTTCGCCACCGCTCCGGCTGGTATATACCGGCTTCAGATGAACGTGAAGGGATTCAAAAAATAGCTAGGAACGGGCTCCACTGATCTTGCGCTGGGCACCGTAGGAAGCCAGCCAGATAAGGATCCAGCCCAAACCGACGAACCACCACTGGATCGAAAGCATGACCCCTGTGTTAATCGCATAGAGGGCATGGGTGATCCATTCGGGAGCATCCGTTTTGGCTTTTTTCACCAGCTGCAGCGAGGTTTCACTGAAGTATACGATCGTCTTGGCCAGCAGCATGATGCCGGTATATCCGATGACGATCCAACGCATCCATTCCAGCTGTACCAGGGCCGTAGCCACAATAAATGCCGTAACGAGAATATCCACTATGATGTCCTTGATCCACTGCATAGGTGATAGGAATTTGATTCTTTGGAACAGTCGACACCGGCCGTTCCTCCGTTTTGTCGCTGACAAGATAATCGTTTGGAAAAGCAAAAGAAAAAGGCACCGCCTTTCAACTCGGTGCCTTTGAGAGAGATCGTATGATGTATTGTATGTCTATCGAATGCTGAAATTGGTAATCCAAACCACTTCAGAGGATTTGTCCCCGACGTCGCGCCGGGTCAGCGAGCTCTTCAGCACCCATCCATCTTCCGAATCTACTTTTACAAGATAGCCCTCAAGCTTCACTACATGTCCTTCCCGCACATCGCCCAACTTGTCGGCGATCTCGTCACTGGAAGGAATCAGATGCATATTAGCAGTGTTGCGTCGCATCAGGTTCTCGGGTATGGGAGGTTCGATCATCTCCCAGTAAAAATTTCTGTCGGACTGTTTGACCAAAATCGGATTCAGGTTTTTCTCATCCGACATCGGACCCCATCCAAAGACGATGTCGTAGGGGGCTACGTCCGCGTATTTGTCGTAATAATAACGCTTCTTGGAAAGTACACGCGACTCCATCTCTATTTCAGCCAGCGCGGTAATCGTGTAATCGTCAAATGTGATCGGTTTCACACCAAACGCCTCTCTCTGCACGGGATCCGAGGGGGCTACCACTCCAGGACCGTGTGTGACCGGACGGGTAGTCCAGTAGTAGAAGGCGCCGCCTACTACCAATGCAATGAAGATGATATGCTTAATCATTTTTTTAATCCTCCAGGTGCCGTCTGTATTGCCATTTTGTATTAAATAAGATATTTCTTATGGCTTGTGTTACAATTTAATAGGAGGTGGCAATTTGTCCAGTATTCTTAAGGGTTTATAACCCACCTAAGGGGTTTCTAATCAACCTAAATATTTCTTAATAAAGCCGAATTATCATTGAATCTGGATGGACACGCCGGCTTTCCAGTTCAGGTCGGCAGCCGGCTCATAGTACCGTCCTCCGAAGGCGTTGATCACCACAGAACCGGGATATCGCTTATCCAGCAGGTTGTTTACGGCGAGAAAAGGAGTCAGGATTAGACCGCTTGAAGCCTGCCAGCGGTAACTGAAATGGGTGTTGAGCACAGCATACGGTTTGGTGTGGGCGGTATTAAGATTATTAACGGGATAGCCATCAATAAACTTGAAATCGACGGTCGCGGAAAAAGCGGAGGGGGCATAGGTTACATATCCGGTGATTCTGTGGTCGGCTACGCCGGGCACCCTGTTGCCATCGAGGGCGATGCTGTCGATAGTAGTGGCCTCGTGAAATTCAGCGTTGAGAAAATTGTATATACTTCCAAACTCGAGATGTGAGTTTGGCTGGTAGGAGAAACTCAACTCAACCCCCCGGTGCCGGGTTTCTCCCTGATTCCGGAAAAAAGTGGGACCATTTGCCGTCAACTGGAAGGGAAAAAGCAGGTCCCTGATCCACATGTGATAGAAGGCTATATCGTAGCTGAAGGGTCGCTTGCCGACTGCCCCGCTGGCTCCAAGTTCGACGCCCAACGTATTTTCATGGTCAATACCGGGGTTGAAACCGTTGCCGCCTCCCGGACGGTTCACCAGTTCGGTGGTGGTGGGGGATTCGAAAGCGGTGCTGATATTGGTAAAAATTTTCCCTCCATCATAGTGATAGTTGAGGCCGAAGGTCGGGCTCAGGGCATTGAAGGTGCGCTCTCCGGAGTTCACGGCGGTGTTGGCGTCGGTACGGAAGCGATGCCAGTCATACCTCAATCCCCCCATGAGATCCCATCGGCCCATGGAATAGGAGGCGGATGCAAATGCTGAATAGTTGGTCACGGTCTCCACCTGATTCACCTGCACAGCACCCGGACTTCCGTTGTCGTTGGCATACTCAATTCGATCATCATCCTGTACCTTTGCTGCAACTCCGGCATTGACTTTCAGCTTTCCAAATTGATTCTGCAGGGTGAGGCGGCTACCACCGGCCAGCCGGTCCACATTGATGATCGCGAACGGCAGCGGGTTCTCCAGATCTCTGAAGAGACCGTAAACAGTAGCCGTGAAAAGGCCGAGGGAATTTTCATTCAGCCAGCTGAGTCCCAGTTGCCCCTGTTCCATCGTTTTTCCTGCGTCAACCGATTGGAATCCGCTGTTGGCTTGAGTAGGATCCTCTTCGAACTGTTGCCGGGTCAAGCTGCTGGGATGTTCCGCCTCGGGCATGTTAGCGTAGGCACCCATGAACTGGAACGTGTTTTTGTCTCCGAGCTGAGCCCGGCCATTCACCCCGAAACGGGCGATATTCACTTCACTGTGGTCCCTGTAGCCATCTTCCCGGTGATAGGAGAGATAGGAATTGAGCATGAATCCACCATTGCCGTAGGTATACTGGGCCTCCCCTTTACCAAGCCCGTAGGAGCCCGTGGTACCCTTCAGCCGCACCGTGGATCCCTGGGACCGTTGCGGTATCGTGGAGAGATACAACACTCCGCCGCTGCTGTTCCCCCAGAATGTGGAGGCCGGACCCCTGATCAGTTCAATACGCCGCAAAAATGCCGGATCCACAATATTGATGACCGACTGACCGTCGGCAACCGTCAGCGGTATGCCATCCAGCACCACCTGTATCCCCCTGACTCCGAATGCTGCCCGCCATCCGAGCCCGCGGATCGTGATGCGTTCACCTAGCGAGAAATTTTCTCGGTCATTGATCCAGATGCCGGGCATCTTGTACGAGAGATCTTCGAGTGTAATCGAAGCCCTGCGGTTCAGATCCTCCGCATCGAACGACAGCAGGCGGAGCGAGATCGGGGCCTCCGACTCGGTGAGTGTAGAACGGGTCGCCCGGATTTCTATCGGTTCCAGGGTGCGAATCAAAGTGTCCGGATCGGACTGGGCATCTGCGATGTCAGGCATGCTGACAAGCCATAGTAGAGGAATAAACAGGGTAAAACCGGGGAACTTCGAAAGTGAATACAATGCGTTATCTTTTACAGTTTCAAATAATTATCTTATTGCAGTTTTGGGAATGTTCAAAAAATCTAATGGGATTAAAGTAAAAAAATAGCAAACCTGCACTGATCGCGTATAATCGTAACAGGATTTAACGCTCTAAAATGAATAACGATAACACCGCTACTGTTCTGATCGTTGACGATACCGAGCAAAATGTCCGGCTGCTTACCCATGTGGTAAAGAAGGAGGGGTACAATGTGCTGGCCGCTTTTTCAGGTGAAGATGCGCTGGATCTGGTAGAGAAAAGGAAACCGGATATCATCCTGCTCGACGTTATGATGCCCAATATGAATGGGTTTGAAGTGTGCCGCAAGTTGAAGGAACAGGAGGAATACAAGGATATCCCGGTGATCTTCCTGAGTGCACTTACCGAACCCGATTCAAAAGTGAAGGGATTCGAGGCCGGGGGTGTGGATTATATTACCAAACCGTTCCAGCGGGAAGAGGTGCTGGCCCGGATCGACCTGCACGTCGATCTTCAAAGTCTTCGCGACGAACTTGAACAGAAAGTGAAGGATCTGCAGGAACGAGAGCAGATGTTAAAACAACTCAACGAGCAGAAGGATCAGCTGCTTCGCATCGTGGCTCACGACATTCGCAATCCGGTATCCGGCATCATCGGGGTGGTGGATATTCTGAAGGATGAGATCCAGGATTCACTGGACGAAGAGCAGCTGTATATGCTTGAATCGATCGAGGACAGCGGCAAGAAACTCTTGCGCATCGTGAATGAACTGCTTGAAAAGAAGATCGATGAAGAGAAAAAGGATCTCAATCTGGAAGATGTCAACCTGCACCAGCTGGTACGTCAGATCCTGAACCTGCACGAACCGATTGCGATCACCAAGGATATAAAGCTGGAGATGTCGGTCGATGAAGACCTGGTGATCCGGGCGGATTCCAGGAAGATCGACCAGGTGATTGGAAATCTCATATCCAATGCACTCAAATTTACCGACAGCGGGGGAGAGGTTGAGGTCGGTGCGGATATTCTGCAGGAGGAATCCGATGATAAAAAATGGATCAAATTATGGGTTTCGGATACCGGCGTTGGCATCACCGACCAAAAAATCGAAAAACTCTCCACTTCCGAGACTCTTTACTCCGACCGCTATGGCACGTGGAGTCCCGGCGGTGGAATTGGCTACAAGATCATCAATCATTATATCGAGCTGCACGGAGGTAAAATCGATGTCAGATCGGTGGAGGGTGAGGGTACCACAGTAACCATTACACTGCCACTTTCACCCTGACCTGCATATACCATTTTTTTTGAAGTAGCCATACAGTTGTAACAGTTCCCGGATCAGACCGTATAGAACTTGTAATATAAATTGTTTGCACCTGTAGTTCGAAGATGAAGAAATTGCTATCCACATTCTTCAAATACCATTTTGAATGGGTATTTCTCTTTCTTGGATTGGCCGCTCTGGCATTCCTGAATCCCTACATCGACAACGGCTCCTCTATTTGTTTATTCAATTATTTCGGAGTATCATTTTGCCCGGGTGAAGGACTCGGCCATTCAATCGCCTTTGTTTTCAGGGCCGATTTTATAAACGCTGTCCAGGCTCACCCGATCGGCCCGTTGGCCGTCTTGGTGATGGGCGGACGCATACTCCATTTATGGAAACAAGCATTGGAACATTCCGACTTTAAAAAAAACAGTCAACAATAGAAATTCAGAGGATTTATGGCACAGATGATCGATTATCTACCGGAACTGGAGGGAGATGAGGCTTCCTATATCGCACAGGTGATGCGGCCCATGGAGGAAGACAAGGCACAGCGTTTTGCCAACGCCTACCGGGCACGCCGAAAAGATCCTCAGATTATCCTGCTGACAGCCGTGGTCGGATTTTTCGGAGTGGCCGGCATACAGCGATTTATCATCGGTCAAATCGGGATGGGAATTCTCTACCTGTTGACCGGCGGACTATGCCTGATCGGGACCATCGTGGACATGATCAACTATAAAAACCTGGCTTTCGAGTACAACCGCGATGTAGCCCGGGAGGTAGCCTCGCTGATTGAGTAGAACGGACGAATGCTAGCGGTCTTTCCCACCTAGCCAGAACAGCCGGTTTACATTGAAACCAAAGCGGATATCCCCGTCGAAAAACTTTTCGGTGTTATTGGCCAACATATACTGTTCGGTATGCCAGTTTGAGGTCTTCAGGAATAGCTGAAAAACATGGCCGCCCGTCTCGATATTGAGTCCGACCCCGAACGCATTGCTGAGATTGCCGGGCTGTTCCCCGATCACCGGCAAATACTCGGCGATAAGGGAGTACCTTCTGCCCAAGTGGATCTCCGTGCCGAATGCAAGGGAGAAGAGCGTTTTCTCATTTCCGATGGGTGCGGAATTGAAGTGGGAGATCATCGGTGATACCTGGAGGCTGAATGTCTTGTTGATTTTTCGGGCAAGCAGCACCGCAGCAAGATAGCTCAGGTCATCCTCGAAGGGCCTAAAGTTTTCGACGGTGCTGACCCCCACATTGCCGTTGAAGGATAGGCTGAGGGGTACACTTCCGGATTGGGTCTGCTGCAGGATCGAATATTTTGTCCGAAAGTGATACAGCTTTCCGTCGGTGGTACGGGCCAGCCCGACCGACCAGTTGTCCGTCAGCCCGTAATCGAGACCCAGCCTCACATTCACCCCCTGGTCCAGGCCGAAGAAGTTTTTGAATGGCTCA
>JAWVYR010000053.1:0-10914 GCA_033722635.1 Balneolaceae bacterium
CGCATCCACCGCCTTCATATTTTCCCGCACCTGTTCCGGCTTGGAGGCTCCGGTGATCACGGTGCTTACATTCGGGTTTTTCAGGCACCAGGCCAGTGCCAGCTGCGGCAGGCTGATCTTTAGTTCATCCGCGATCGGTTTGAGGTTTCTCACTGGTTCGAGCTTCTTCTGTCCCTCCTCCGATTCCAGCAAATTCTCCCGAAGCCAGTCATAGTCATCCATATCCAGGCGGCTGCCTTCCGGGATGCCCTCCAGGTATTTGCCGGTCAGCAAACCGCTGGCCAGCGGACTCCAGATGGTGGTTCCCAGGCCGATCTCGTCGTAGAGACGGGCGTACTCCTGTTCCACCTTTTTCCGGTAGAACATGTTGTACTGGGGCTGCTCCATGGTCGGTGGCTGCAGTTTCTCGCGACGGGCGATATGCCACGCCTCCCGTATCTGCTCGGCCGTCCACATGCTGGTGCCCCAGTAAAACGCTTTGCCCTGTCTTATCACCTGGTTCATCGCCCGTACCGTCTCCTCGATCGGGGTGTGTTTGTCGGGACGATGGCAGAAGATCAGGTCCACATAGCCGGTCTGCAGCCGCTCCAGGGCCGCGTCGGTCCCTTCTATGATATGTTTATAGGATAATCCCTCATCGTTGGGTCCCTCTCCGCCCCAGAAGATCTTGGTGGAGAGCACCAGGTCGGAGCGATTCCAGCCCTTCTTCTGAATGATGTTACCCATCATCGTCTCCGCCTCTCCCCCGGCGTATACCTCGGCATTGTCGAAAAAATTGACGCCGGCATCATAGGCGGCCTCCATCGATGCACGGGCAACCCCTTCATCGACCTGCTTGCCAAAAGTTACCCACGCGCCGTAGGACAGGGCCGACACTTTCAAACCCGAATTGCCTAAAAAACGATATTCCACAGCCTGCTCCTTTCGATTGTATTCCTGTTGGATTGCTGTTTCAGGAAATGGAACAGCTTACCGCATCGTTCCCTGGTGGTCTTTAGCTGTGAAATGCACGGCCTGCAATAACTCCTGGCTAGGCACGGGTACGATCAGTCACCCGCGGCTCTCCCTTCAGATTTTTTTATCAGCTTCATCACACTGAAGACAATCAGATCGCATCGCCGGCCCCGGAAGTTGAAGATATCCGTATCCTTAACCCTGTTCTCGAGCTCCTCCCGGAGCATGCGACGGGCCCGGTGCAGCCTCACTTTCACATTGGAACGGGTAAGATTCAGGCATTTCGCCGTCTCCTTCGTGCTCATCTGCTCGATCTCCCGCATCATATATACCGACCGGTACTTGGGACCGAGCGTATCAATCGCATTCTCCAGCAGCCTCCTCAAATTTTCATTGACCGCTTCCTCTTCGGGATTCCCGCCTGAACCGCTCTCTTCCTCCGTTTCGGGCCGGGATGCGCCTACGGGCTGCAGCTGTGCATAGCGGTTTTCCCGCTGCCTGTGTTTCAGCGCTTCATGAATGGCTATCCGTGTGATCCAGGTTGAAAATTGGGCCTCCCCCCTGAACTGCTCCAATTTCTCAAACGCTTTAAGGTAGGTGGATTGGAGGGCATCCTTCACCAGCTCCTCGTCTCGGATATAGGATCGCTGAATCCGGTATAGCCTCTGATTATACCTTCGGACCAACACCTCGAACAGCTCCGTTGCGCCGGCCAACACCTGCTCAACCAGCTCCTCATCGTTCCTGTCCGCAAATTTATCGGCGGAAATGAAGGGATATTCTCTGATCGCTTTCGATGATTTCACTAGATCAAGCATGATAAATTGGTATATTATTGAATAGTTCGGCTATGGGATTAGATCGATCACCTACCGCCGAGGTTACAAGTCCGTTTCATCAACAAACCTTGAGAATCAGCATATGGAAGCGCAGCTGGTTAAGATTCAGCGGTGAAACCGAGAAGATCCGCTGTTCATTTTTCAACTAATGTAATCCACGATGGTAAAAAGTAACGCTGAAACCGTTTCTCAATACCTTGAAGAACTGCCTGACAACCAGAAAGCGGTGGCTGAGGAGGTACGGGAATTTATCCTCGAACACCTGCCGGACGGATACCAGGAGGCGATGAATTGGGGAGCGATCACCTACCAGGTGCCGTTGGAGCGGTATCCCGACACCTACAACAAGATGCCCCTCAGCTATATCACATTGGCCGCCCAGAAAAACCACTTTGCCCTGTACCTGATGGGGGTATACCAAAATCCGGCTCTGAAGAAAAAACTGGCGAAGGGGTATGAGAAGACCGGGAAGAAACTGGATATGGGCAAATCCTGCCTTCGCTTCAAAAGCGTGGAAGAGCTTCCCCTTGATACGCTTGCTGAGGTGATATCGAGCCTCACCCCGGATCAATTCATTCAAAGTTACGAGGAGAGCCGAAACCGTAGCAGGCAATGATTCGGTACTCGGGCCAGGCTGCCGTCAGCCCTCCAGATCCGCCGTTTTTCTCTCAGCCTTCGTTTCTGCCGCGGATCCCCGTATATCCACCGCAAAGGCTCCTTCCCCTTTCGGCAGCACGTAGAGGGGATTGATCTCCAGTTCGGTTATCGAAGGATAGTCGACCGCCAGCTGTGCCATACGCTGCAGGTATTCGATGACAGTTTCACGGTCGGCCTCGGGCTGATTTCTCCATCCCCGTAGTTTTACCCCGGCCCGGGTGGCGTCGATCAGCTCCTCCGCCCGATAGCGGTTCAGCGGGGCGATACCCGTTTCCACATCCCGGAGCAGCTCCACATCCACCCCGCCGCTTCCGAAAAGAATCAACGGACCGAATTGCGCATCCTGACGGATACCGACGATCACCTCGTATCCGCCCTCAAGCATGCGCTGTACAAGCACCTTTTTTTCAACGCCTGCCGGCAGTTCCAGTGCATCAACGACTGCACGGTAGTTTTCCTTCAACTCCTTTTCATTCCTGATATTCAACCTCACACCCCCGACTTCCGTCTTGTGCACCACCTCGTCGGCCCATATTTTTAGGGCCAACGGATAGCCGATCTCACCGGCGATCTCCACCGCCTCTTCGAGGGTTGAGGCCACCTGCTGGGAAGGCAGAGGGATGCCATAGGCTTCGACGAGGTCGCCCCACGCTTCTGCTGCAACAGCGGCATCGGCCACCTCCCGATCGATATCGGTAAAAGTGGCTGCGGAATCGACTTTTCGGGTCAGCCACTCCCTGCGCTTCACCATGGCCGCCAGCACCGAAGCCGCGCGTTCAGGAAACGTCACATTGGGAATCTTTCTCTTGTGCAGGATCGACAGGGCATCATCCACAGAGGCCTTGCCCATAATCGATGCGATCACCGGCTTGTTGTGTGAAGTCGCAACATCCCCGACCACCTCTGCCAGGCTGGCGGGCAGGAACCAGTCCTGGGGAGCCTGTATGACCAGTACCGCGTCCACGGTCGGATCGGTCAGCAGCGCATCCAGTGCCACCGCATAGGAACCTGGTCCGGATCCCGCGAGCACATCCACCGGGTTGTTGATGCTCGCTGCCGCCGGTAGCCGCTCCCTGAGGTAACTTCGGGTGGATTCGGATAGCGAGGCGATCCGGAGCCCGGCTTCCTCCAGGGCATCCACGGCAAGGATAGCCGGACCTCCGGCATTGGTCAGTACCGCCACATTCCGGCCCTCCGGAAGGGGCTGCCAGGCCAGGGCCCTCGCCCAGTCGAACATCTCCTCCATCGTATCCGCCCGCAGCACCCCGCTGCGTTCAAACGCCGCCTTGTAGGCTTCGAAGCTGCCGGCCAGGGCACCCGTATGGGAGGCGACCGCTTCCGAACCGCGCTCCCCATGGCCTCCTTTCAACACCACGAACGGTTTCTCCCTGGAAGTCTGCTGGGCCATATCCATGAAGGAGCGCCCGTCCGACACCCCCTCGATATATGCGGTGATCACCGCTGTCTGCGGATCTTTTCGTATCGCCTCGATCATCTGTGTTTCGTTGACATCCACCTGGTTACCGAGACTGGCGATACGGGAGAATCCCACCCCGGCACCCAGAGCCCAATCGATCACGGCGGCCACCATCGCCCCCGACTGTGACGAGAAACCGATCTCCCCGGCCTCCGGCATCCCGGTCACGAAAGTGGTGTTTACCGGAGTGTGGGTGTCGATCGTGCCGATGCAGTTCGGGCCGATCACCTGCATGCCGTACGCATCCACTACCCGTTTCACCTGCTCCTCCCTTTGGCGCCCCTCCTCGCCGGTTTCACCGAAGCCGCCGCTCACGATAACTGCGTGACCTATACCCCGTTCACCGCATTCCTCCAGCGTTGCGGCTACGGCTTTTGCCGGAACCACCACGACAGCAAGGTCCACGGGATCGGGAACGTCCGTCACCGTTGAGTAGCAGCGCTTGCCGAGGATCTCTGTCGCACTCCGGTTGACCGGATAGATACCGCCCCGGTATCCATAGTCTACCAGGTTGCGCAACACGCCAAATCCCAGCTTGTGGGGATTGCGGGAGGCACCGATCACGGCGACTCCTTCGGGATGGAAAAACGGATCAAACACGACAGATGATATTTAAGACTTAAAACTCTTAATTATAGGAAGTTTACCAGAGTTTCGGATATTTATCAAAAATAAATTGCCAAATTTGAACATTTTTCAATAGGATGAATGGAGCTGCCGCGATACCCCAGTTCCGGTCATCGCCGTCATCCGCAGCAACAGGATTTTGAAACCATACCGTGACAATCGGGTTGTGAACCGAATCATCAACGAATACTGGCAAAAAAGCTGGCAACTGGCTGGCAGGGAAGCCCCGGAGGAGCTGATGACCCTGCTGCTCAAGCGGTACGCCGAGTCGCACAGGCATTACCACACCGTCGAACACATCCGGCATTGCCTGGAGGAGGCGGAAAACTGCCGCTCTATCCAGGACCATCCATTTGAAATTGATTTGGCGCTCTGGTTCCACGATGCGATATACCGGCCCTTCGGTTCGGCCAACGTGCTGAAGAGTGCGCGTCTGGCAACATCAAAACTGCAACAGGCAGGACTGCCGGACGACAGTATTGAGCTGATCAGCACCCTCATAAAGGCCACCATGCATCCAACCGATCCGGAAGACCCCGACGCCCGGATCGTCTCCGATATCGATCTGAGCATTCTCGGATCCGATCCCAAAACCTACGATCGGTATGAAATCAACATTCGCCGCGAGTTCGAGCCCCTGCCGGAGATCTTATACCTGCACCGGCGAATTAATTTTCTTGAGCAGCTTCTGGAACTGGAGTCGATCTATCACACCGAATACTTTATCCGGCGATACGAGGAGGCTGCACAGGAGAATCTGAAGCGTACCATCAACCGATTCAGTTGAAAACTAAACTATTTTGTCCCATGTTGAAGAGGATGAAAAGATGGACAACCGACGTTAAGGTTGCCCTTAACACGCAAACAATACCCGTATGATAGAGCTGCACCGGCCTGTTGAAGATCCCTTTTCCGACCATGTAGAGGAGGAGCTGGAAGATCTGGTTGTCTCCCACAATATCCACCGGTATTCGAGTGATCAGAAAGATAAGCCCGATCATCCGCTGCCCTTCATACGCGACAGCAAGCGGGTTGCAAGCGGCTCTGAACAGATCAAAAGCTACCTGGTGGATCTGAAAGATGACCTGTACAGGATGCGGAGGTTCACGGGAGATGCCTGTTATATCGATCCTGATACCGGCGAGACATGCTGAGCACGTGCCGGTTCGGGAAACCCCTATGCATTTGAAATCTTTAATTAATTAAAACTCAATCTACTATGGCCGACAAAAAACAGATCAAGAAAACCGTAGCGGACTATTTTTCCGCCATTCGAAACGGCGACCTAGATGCGTGGTTATCGACTTTTGCTGAGGGCGCGATCAGCCACGATCCGGTGGGTGCTCCCCCGCACAGAGGACGCGAGGGCCTACGCCAGTTCTTTGAAAATATCGGATCGGCATTCGAAACGATTGCCCTGCACGAAGAGAACCTGTTTATCGCCGGGAACGAAGCCGCGGTAAAGTGGCACGGCGAGGGAACCGGCCACAACGGGAAGGAAGTTACTTTTGAAGGAATCGATGTCTTCGAGATCGATGATGAAGGCAAAATCACGGAAGTGCGGGCCTATTGGAATCCACGGGCGGTCTTGGAGGATCTGGAAAACTGACCAATCCAACACCTGAGAACAAAGGTGCCGCATGACTGCGATTTTTTAAACGGAGCTGCCCGACTGTGATCGATGGAACAGCTCCCATCTGGAAGATTGCCGGCTGGTGGCGTAGGAGCACCAAGACAGGCATACACTGAAATATTATCCCAATGAAATCAAAAAAGGAAAAACTGAGGCAACAGATCTGGGACCTGCTCTCCGAAAAAGAGGTCGGGGCCTTTCCATTTCCTCTGGAAGGGCGCATACCCAATTTCAAGGGATCCAACGAGGCCGCCCGCCGGCTGGCCGAAACCTCGGTTTTCCGGTCGGCCGACACCGTCAAGGCCAATCCCGATGCCCCCCAGCGCAAAGCGCGCGAGCTGGCTCTCCGGCAGGGTAAACGGCTCTTTATGGCGGTGCCCCGGCTGAGATCCGACAAACCGTTTATGGAGATCAATCCGGGTGATAACACCGATCCCTCAAAAGCGGTGACGATCAAGGGAAGCAAGCGATTTGGAATACCTCGAACAGTCGGGGAGCTGCCGTTTATCGATCTCATCATCGCCGGATCGGTGGCGGTTCACAGGGATGGGCGCCGCCTGGGCAAGGGAGGCGGCTACTCCGACCTGGAGTTTGCGCTGGCAGCGGAAGATGGCAAGATCGGTGGGCAGACCCTCGTGGTTACCACCGTACATCCGCTGCAGATCGTCGACAGCGAGATCCCTTTTGAATCGCATGATGTTCCGGTGGATTTGATCGTCACTCCTCACGAGGTGATCGAAACCAATACCCGGTTTCAGCGCCCTCAAGGCATCATTGCGGATATTCTTTCGGACAGCTACCTCGAAGAGATTCCGGCCCTGGCCGAATACCAGGGAAATTGAAACCTCCCCCACCTAACTCGACCGGATCGACACCACGATGTTAAAGCGCAGATCATGGTCGGTCCGCTCAAATACACCGGATGATTTTGGAATCAGCTTACCGTAGGAGTATTCGAAGTTGGCTTTCACAAATTGCGAAAACTGGTAGCCGATGATGGCGGACCCGTTGATGCGGGACTGGCCCGTGACGGGATTGGGATTGAATTCATAAATATCGGGATCCTTGACGATATTTTGGTGTCCCACCACCAGGGCATTTTCAAGATCGGAGCTGAGCACAAATTTCTGCTCGGTGTCCTCCAGGAAACTGGTGTTTATGGTGAAATCAACCGCATTGCGGACACGGGGAAAGAAGGGCAGCTTGAAATCCCGTACGGAATAGCTGAAGGAAAATTTGATTCCCCTTGAGAGCCTTTCAGTCACCGTCGTGTTGGAGAGGGCCAGGCTGGTGATTCTGCTTGAGCTGTACTGGATATTGGTCCTCAGATTCGACTCCCAGGTGATATTCAGCCCGATCAGCGGGTTGAAGTTCTTTTCGATGGTGATCGCCGTCGGCTCAAATTCCGGCCGTCGGTTCTCCACGGTGAAGGCTCCCAGGCTAAGCGGATTCAGCGGGCTGGTATCGGAGTTGAATATCCAGCCGAGGCGGTAGTTGCCGATATAACTGTGCGTCAGGGTAGCTCTGGTCATAATTTCTCCCGCAAAGGGAATGATCTTCTCAAGTCCGGTCCAGGTCAGCCGCCAGCCCGGCAGCGGAAAGGGGGTGAAGTTCCGCTCACCGATCGATCCCGAACCGCCGCCCAGGTAGGCCTTGCGGAAGTCTTCCTGCAATGATCGTTTTCCCAGCACCGTCCTGCCGTCGTTGTTGCCCGACTGGTCGCTCAGGGTATCATTCAGCGCATTCACATCCCCGAATGCGGTCGACAGCTGCCGCCTAAAAAAAGAGGCGTACCCTTTGCCAAATGCCCAGACGCTTGAGCTTATCTCCCCGTTTTGGGTTCGTACCGTCGAGGAGGTCTGCGTCGGCTCCAGCGTGATCGACCTGGTTTTCCTGGAATCCCATTGGGTGTTCCAGGTCAGATCCAGGGATATGTTTCTGAATGGAAGCAGGCGGGATGTCAGGGTCAGGTCGTTGTTCAGGGTGTTATGGGCGGGAATCTGGATCGCCTGGTTGATATTCGGATTGTCGATCAGCTGATTCCGCCCGATATCGGAGGTGATGCCGGTGCGGTAGGAAAAGGGCGGGGAGAAGTCGTCTCCCCCGCTTTTGAACATGTTGTACAGCTGCGACTCGCCCGCGTAGCCGGCCTGCTGGTTGCGCCGGGTATTGCTGTAGGAGATATCGAATGACTGGATGCTCAGAACCGTCAGCAACCCCTTGCGCGCAATCCTGCCGAACCCATCTCCACCGGCTTCGGCGGTATCGGATCGCGCTTGTCGGTCGCTGCGCCCGTTTTCAACCAGATCGCGGTACCACTCCATCTTTCCGAGCAGCTCACGAATACCGAAATTCAGACTCTGGGTCAGGTTGAAGTTGTTGGTGATGGTGGCGCCGAGGCCGGATCCGCGCGGGCTGTTCCTCCACTGGAAACCCCCTCCGTAATTGGCCGAATAGTCGACCCAGTCCAGGAACGCGATCCGGTCCAGGCGGGGCTGCCAGCCGGCGGTATAGGCTTCCTCGTAGTTCGAACGGCGGGAGCTCAGCGTATCAGTCACCAGGTTGTTAAGCACCTTAAAGGTCGGCGTTACCGAAAAGGAAGCACTGTCGGCGCCGGTAACCCCGGTGCTGGGCTCAATTCCCTCGGCCGACAGGTCGAAAATGGTCCGGGTCCGAAAAGAGGTTTTGATGGTTGGCGTAAAGTTATAGGTGAACCCAAAGATGGTGTTGTAGCTAAACAGATGCGACTGCTGGAGGGGTATCTCCTGCTGGCCAGGCAGTATCCTTCGTTTTCGCTCCTGGTAATCGCGGTCGATGCCTGTCGAGGCTGTGATGGAGGAAGGCGTGTACCCCATCCTGAAGCCGGAAAGCAGGTCCAGCACCGGGATATCGCTCATAAACCCGAACGGCTGTATCAGCCTGGTGGTCCGGAAATTGATACTGTACCGGATCGATCCGCTGTAGTTCCATCCGTTCTGAAACCGGTACTCCGGGTTGTGCCGGTCGGTATTGTTGTAGACGAAATTCAGGGTGGTGTTGTCAAGCATGTAGCGGGCCAGGCCGGATTCGGAGTCGCGCTTGCCCACATTGGTCAGGTTGATCGAGTAGCTCTCACTCACCGTCTGACTCTCCCGGATCTTTTCATTGATCACCCGTTCTTTCTCCACATCCACAATGTCGGTGCGGGCGTTCACCGCCTCCTTGAACTCCGAGATTGTCACATCGCCCTGGTTCGGCAGGAAGCGCGGCGTGGAGGAGGAACGCCGGGTGGAAAGCGTAAGCGGAATGTTCCAGCCGTAACGGTCCGGTATAAATTTATGCAGGTTGACGGTGGTGTTGGCATCATAGGCCAGGATATCGGAGAAACGCCGCTGCCCCAATCCGGAATTGAGCGATCCGAAACCGTCGGTCTCCCTGTTGACATTCAGGTTGACCGATGCAAAATCGGCCAGCTGCAGTTCCGCCTTAGCGTTGGCGGCCCATCCCCGGCGGTTGTCGAAACCGGACACCCGCAGTTCATTCAGCCAGAATTCCGCATCCAGCGAGGGGGTGCCGGAGCCGGGATCGGCCGGGTCAAACGGGTTGCGTATACCCATCCCAATTTCTCCCACCCGGTCGAGCGAGGGATTGCCCCTGATGGCGATGGTGGCGCCGGGGGGCGCTCCCTGCAGCAGGTCGCTTCGTTCAAACAGGGTTGCCGGATCGATATTCTGCTGGTCCCTGAGCTGCTTCAGCTCGTTGAAGTGCCGCAGCAATATGTTTACGCTGTTCTCTTCGTAGATCCAGACCTGTTCCGCCTCCAGATCCCGCTCAGCGTCGGTCAGATCCTGCAGCGGCTTATCGGAGTAGGGAAAATTGGGATCGGACGGGGTGACCGGCTGGCGGTACTCGTAGTAGTTGTTGATCAGGTCGGTGCCGAACCGCATCACCAGTTCGGCATCTTCCCGGGCGTCGTAGCCTTCGCCGTGGACAAACATCCTGAGGTTGGAGTAGTTGACCATGTTGAGACCGCCCGGGTATACTCGTTTGATCATCTTGATTTCATCCGGACCGATATCCCGTGCTTCCAACACCACCGACTGCTCGTTGGCTATCGTCTGCCGCTGCTGGGCACGGTTCCTGGCGCGGATCACCCCTTCAGGCAGCCGGTAAGGTATCGGTCGGCGCCGACTGTTCTCCTCGATATTGACCGACGAGATGTTCAGCACGGCCGTGGAGGCCTGCAGTTGATCCACATTGTCGGCATTGCGCCACTGGCTGCCCACCAGCTCGAAGGTCGCAAAGCGCACCGTAAACGGTTTGCTGTAGCCGGAGAACCAGATGCGGATGTAAGAGACATTCTGGAAGTTGTCGATGTTGCCGAATTTCCTGACCCAGTCCTGCAGGGGGATGCGCACCTGGTACCACCGCTCCTGCTGGTTCGGCCCGGGCACCTTGTCCACGATGAAGGTGCCCGGGCTTCCCACCTCAAGGTTGTCGATATCGGCGGGATTCCAATCGATCTCGTACTGGAAATAGGCATTGTTCTGTTCCACGATCGACGGGGTGACCAGCCCCTCGGTATCCGGCCGGTTGGTCACCGCCCGCTTGTCGCCCTCGTTGAGCGGGGTGTTGCCATCGTGATAGCCGTACATGCGGTGAAATCGTTCGTGGAGCGGTAGGTTTGATACCTGCTGCTCACCGAAATAGACGAAGTCGTCGTTGGAGGGATCCTCCTGGATCGCGGC
>JAWVYR010000054.1:0-10893 GCA_033722635.1 Balneolaceae bacterium
ATACTCCATCCAGAACCACGAGACGGTCATCCCCCGCTTTACCGGGATAGGATTTGATGATATCGGATCCCTCAAGAATGACCTGTTGCCGAGCTTTCGTAACCATCACTCCTCCATGTCGGTGGTATTAAAAGGAGGATATACGATCGAATCGATATACCTGCATCTGGTTGTTTCCAAATCCACTTTGGCATGGAGAGCACAAACATGATTGTTGCCGCTGGCAAGCTTGTAACGCTGGTAGGTACCGAGCGTAAAACGCTTAATCGAGGTGTTCTTGTCCATACCCAAAACGGAATCAAAGGAGCCCGTCATGCCCACATCGCTGATATACCCGGTACCACCCGGCAGCAGACGGGCGTCGCTGGTGGGGATATGGGTATGGGTGCCAACCAGCACCGATATCCTGCCATCAAGGTACCAGGCCAGAGCCAGTTTTTCGGCTGTGGCCTCTGCGTGAAAATCCACAAAAACGAGATCGGTCTCCTCGTTGATCTTTTCCAGGGCCCAGTCAGCAGTACCGAACGGGTCATCGATCGATTGCATGAAGGTTCGTCCCTGCAGATTCAGCACACCGATTTTACGATCCATTCCGGGAATATCGTAGATTCCATACCCGTATCCCGGGTTGCCTTTGGGATAGTTAAGAGGTCTTAGAATGCGGTCATCCTCTTTCATGTAGGAGAACACTTTGTACTTGGCAAATGAATGGTTGCCCCCGGTGATGACATGCACGCCCAAGTCGTGGAGATTCTTGATAATGGTGCGGTTGATTCCCTTTCCCTGATGTGAATTCTCCCCGTTGGCTATGACGAAGTCGGCATCATATTTCTTGATCATTCCGGGCAGGACCGTTTCCAGAAGTTCCAGGCCCGGTTCACCTACAATATCTCCAATAAACAGGATATTCAGCATTTGTTGGGTGCTATCTTACTTAATGTTTATAAGAAATCATTCAGCGACAATCGGTTAAGGTAAGCAAAATAGATCGCTATTCAGAATGGAAAGGGGGGATTTGAATGCCGGGATCAGGTGGATATTTCATCGATCAGCTTTTCCAGTTCCTTGTTTACGCCCTGTATCACCTGCTCTTCCTGCTGGCCCATCTCCCGGTTTCGCTTTCGCTCTTCGAAAATTTCTTCGGCAAGGCTGAGCGCGGCCAGCACCATCACAGTCGTTTCGGGCTGCTTGCTCAGCTCTTTCTTATACTGACGGAGACGATCGTCAACATACTGAGCAATCTTCATCATGGAATCGACTTCCGAATCCTCCACTTTCAGCGGATACTGTTTGCCGAGTATCGTTACTTTGAGCGATTTCATTCTTCCTCCTCAAGATGGCTATCGATCTTTTTTATCAATCCCAATACCTGATGGCGAAGAGCCATTCGTTCGGTTTCGGTCATGGCCGAGTAAATATCGGTCTGCCCGTTTTGTATCTCTTCCAGTTTCGACTTCAGCTGTTTGTTCTCCTTCTTAAGCTCCCTGATCTCATCTTCACGTGAAGCTACCTCGTCCCGAATGCGGTCCAAGAGGTTATAAAATTGTTCTTGGTTGGGGCTGCTGTGGTTGAGCATGATAGTTAGGAATTAGGATCGTAATTCAGCTGAAAACCGCTTCTCCAAAGCTTTGAGAACTTTATTGATTATAGGTTCTACATCGTTGATAGTCAATGTTTTATTCTTGTCCAAAAAGGACAGTCTGAAAGCGATGCTTTTCCTGTTTTTACCCAGGGAGGCTCCCTCAAAGACGTCGAACACCTGCAGATTCTGCAGCATGTCGCCGGCCTGATTTCTGATCTCCCTGCGCAGTTCACCGGCTCCAACGTCGTCGTCGACCACCACTGCGAGGTCGAATTCGAAGGATGGGTATTTTGAAACACTTTCATATTCCGGGAGGCTCTTGGATGCAAGCACCTCCTCGATCCGGTCAATCGAAAATTCACTGTAAAATGCCGGACTGTCGATCTCGAAATAATCCAGTTTTTGCGGTCCAACCACCGATAGGTGCCCGATCTCCCGGTCATCCACCCGGTAGGAAAGTCTGTTCTCCCCATCGGCATGTTCCTCCACAAACGGTTCGATCCCGAGCTGTTCCAGCATGGTGGTCACTATCGATTTGAGATCAAACAGGTCGTAGTCGCCCGGCTCGGTTTTCCAATGCTCAATCGATTTTTTTCCGGCTATTCCGATCAGCAGGTGGACCTCTTCGGCAATCCCTTCGTAGTAGGAGCCCTCTTCCGACCTCCAGAATACATTGCCGATCTCGAAGAACCGGACTCCTTCAGTCTTTCGATTGAAATTATAGGAAACGGCTTTCAGAAAACCGTACTGCAGCGACGGCCGCAGGGTGGTCATATCCTTGGAGATGGGGTTCAGGGTATGAATCATCTCTTCAAGATCTCCAAACTGCTCCGCATCCTTTTTCGACATGAGGGAATTGGAGCTGATCTCTCTCATTCTGAAACTCCGGGCCAACTCCCGTAGACGGACCATCAGTTTTTCATGATCAGAAATGGGTTCCGGCGGGGAAAACTTTACATGGGTGGGAGAGGGGATCTTATTATAATCGTAGAGCCGTCCCACCTCTTCAATCAGGTCTACCTCCCGTTCAAGGTCGGGGCGGAATGTAGGAATTCTAAGAGTCAGGGTATCTTTTTTCCGGCTGACCACTTTCAGTTCCAGTCCTTTCAGTATTTTCTCCACATCTTTAAGACTCAGATCGGTACCCAACAGCCTGTTCACGTAGGATAGCCTCAAATTCAGTTCTTTCGGTTCAGTCTCGACCGGATGCACATCGGTGCAACCGTCGACAATGGTTCCGTTGCCTATATCGGCGATGAGGGCAGCCGCCCGTTCAGCAGCCACACGCTGCATATTCGGATCGATTCCCCGTTCAAAGCGGTATGAGGCATCGGTCTGGATATTTTGTTCCTTGGCGGTTTTACGGATCGATCCGGGGTCAAAATAGGCGCTTTCGATGAGCACATCGGTTGTCTCATCGCCCACCTCCGATTCCAGACCACCGATTACACCTGCAATCGCTACCGGGCCGTTTGCATCACAGATGAATAGGGTTCCGGGTGAACACTTCCTGGTGACATGATCGAGCGTTTCAAACTCGATCGGTTTTTCATAATCCTTAACTACGATCTTCTTGCCGCCGATCTTGCTATAATCGAAAGCATGAAGCGGCTGTCCCATCTCATAGAGTACGTAATTGGTGGCATCCACGATATTATTTACCGGACGCACCCCGATCGCCTTCAGTTTGTTGGTCAACCAGTCGGGTGATTCACCGACTTCCACTCCAGTGACCATCTTTCCCACGTACCGGTGGCATTTATCCGGGTTTTTGATTTCTATCCCGATATGGTCATCGAGCGGTTTCGATTCTTCAAATTCAGTATCAAACGGCTTATTGAGCTCTAAATTGAGGACAGCTGCAAGGTCGCGCGCCACTCCGAGATGGCAGGTGGCATCGGGCCGATTGGGGGTGATCTCAATATCGAATAGATGATCCTCGTAGGGTTCAACAATGTTGCGGAAGGGGGTCCCGGTTTCGATATTTTGATCCAGCACCATGATGCCGGAGTGATCGTCGCTGATCCCAAGCTCATCCTCAGCGCAGATCATCCCCTCCGACTGTTCGCCCCGCAGCTTGGCCTTGCGGATAACCAACGGTTCGCCGTTGCTTTTGAAAGGTAGTTGTGTTCCGACGGTGGCAACAGGCACTTTCTGTCCTTTGGCCACATTGTCGGCTCCGCACACGATCTGTACCTTTTCTTTTCCGAGATCCACCTGACAGAGGTGGAGCTTGTCGGCGTTGGGATGCTCCTCCACATCCAGCACCTCCCCGACGATCACTCCCTCCAGGGAGCTGCCGTAAGTATCCAGTCCGTCCACCTCTAACCCGATCATGGTCAGTTTTTCAGCGGTTTCCTCCGGAGAGAGCTCCAGGTCGACAAATTCTTTTAGCCATTTATAGGATACCTTCATCTTCTGTAAACCTGTGTGATCATGGTTAGCTGAACTGTTTCAGGAAACGTATATCGTTTTCATAGAGAATGCGAATATCTTCGATACCGTGGCGGAGCATGGCGATCCGGTCGACTCCCATTCCCCAGGCAAAACCGGTATATTTCTCCGGATCCACATTCACCGATCGGAATACGTTGGGATCCACCATTCCGGCCCCAAGTATTTCAAGCCATTTGCCCTCTCCACCGGTTTCCCACCAAATATCCATTTCCAGGCTGGGCTCGGTGAAGGGAAAGAATCCGGGCCGCAGCCGATATTTTACATCCGTGCCAAACATCAATTTGGCGAAATTGATCAGCGTCTCCTTGAGTTCCCCCACGCTTACATCCGTATCGACATAAAGTGCTTCCACCTGGTGGAATAGGAAATAGGATTTCGGGCTCACCGCCTCATTGCGGTATACCTTTCCCGGACAGATCGCCCGGATCGGCGGATCTTTCTCAAGCATAAGTCGAATCTGTATAGGGGAGGTGTGGGTCCGGAGCAGCAGGTCCTCCTTGTCGGGATCGTCATGTTTGCGGATGAAAAAGGTATCCTGTTCGTCGCGAGCCGGATGATTGGGCGGAAAGTTCAGCGCTGTGAAGTTGTGAAAATCATCCTCGATTTCGGGCCCGTGGGCGATGGTGAAACCCAGCCGGTAGAATATCCTCTTCATCTCATCCAGCGTTTGGGTCAGCGGATGATAGGATCCCGGCGAGAGGGGGGGAGCGGGCAGGGTTATGTCATCTACAGCCGTATGCTTTCTTTGCTCCTTTTTGGTCAGCTGTTCCTTTGCGGTGTCAAATTTTTCCTGGGCGAGGTTTTTTACCTCATTCATCGCTTTCCCTACTTCGGCACGATCCTCCTTGGGGACCTCCCCCATACGGGAAAACATCGACTGTACCTGGCCCTTACGGGAAAGAAATTCAAGCCTAAACGTTTCCAGATCATTCTCATCGTCGATGGAGAACTGTTCGATCTGGTTTTTAATTTTCTTAATATGGTCAAGCATAGGTACTAATTATTGAGAGCTGAGATGAGGGCCGTGGATTCCATATAGCTGCCTCTTCCTAGCATATAACCCGAATCGTTGCACGTAGGGCAAAACTATCCAATTCGGTAAAATCCTTCAATAAAAAAACCGGCAAATCTTATGCGGTGATAAAATTTGCCGGTCGGTAAACAGAAGATTCAGATGGTGCCGTCAGGATACCTCCTCGACGATGCTGGTAAACGTTTCGGGATCTCTGACAGCCAGATCCGCCAGCATCTTACGGTTCAGTTCGATATCATTTTTATTGAGGGCTCCCATCAGCCTTGAATAGGAAGTACCGTTCTGACGGGCAGCGGCATTGATGCGCGTGATCCAGAGTTTTCTGAACTCACGTTTGCGAACTTTGCGGTCCCGATACTGGTAGAGCATCGCTTTCTCCACCGCATTTTTCGCAATGGTATAAACATTCTTACGCTTGCCCCAGTAACCTTTCGCCTGATCAAGGATCTTGCGGCGACGGCGACGGGAAGCCACAGTATTTCGTGAACGTGGCATTTGTGTGGTTGTTTATTGGGTTGATAGTATGGATGTAAAATCAGCTTTTGTACGGAAGCATCTGTTTGATGGACTTTTCATCGGTCTTGTCCACCGTGGTATCCTTTCCAAGCTGGCGCTTGCGTTTGCTGCGCTTTTTGGTAAGGATATGGCTTTTGTACGCCTTCTTACGCTTGATCTTACCGCTTCCGGTAACTTTAAAACGTTTCTTCGCTCCGCTATTTGATTTCATTTTAGGCATAATCGGTGCACCTGTTTACAGATTGAATTTACAATGCACAAAAGACCCTTAAATTACGAATTTATTCTCGCTTATTAAAGGATTATTCTTGCATTTTATTTTATATCAACGTGCGCGACAGTACGGCAGGATCGAGGCTAATCTGAGCCTTTTCCCTTGTTGGGCGAGAGCATCATAATCATGCGGCGACCCTCCATCGACGGTTTCGATTCGATCTCTCCCACATCATCCAGCTCCTCAGCCAGGTCGTAAAGCAGCTCTTCGCCGCGTTCGGTATACAGCATGTCGCGCCCCCGGAACTGCACCGTAGCCTTCACCTTATCTCCGTTCTCCAGGAATTCTCGTGCATGGCGGGTCTTGAACTCCAGATCATGCTCCTCGGTATTCGGACGGAACCGAAGCTCTTTTACCTGGACGGTATGCTGCTTCTTTTTCGCTTCTTTCTCTTTCTTCTTCTTTTCATACATATACTTTCCAAAGTCGATCACCTTGGCTACGGGGGGGTCCGCATCGGGTGCCACCTCTACCAGATCCAATTCATAGGAATCGGCTATATCCAGAGCCTGGTCCAACGGGACAACCTCGTGGTTCCCGTCTGGTTTGATGACCCGTACTTTGGAAGCGCGTATTTCGTCGTTTACATTGGGCCGGTCATCATGAGCTCGGGGTCTTGGACGTCGTTGTCTTGCGATAATTACCTCGTTCTTTTAGTTGTTGTTTTCGTGTTCAGGTAATGATTTTTCTTCGATCTCATTACCGATTTTAGAAATAAATTCGTGAAACTCAAATGTGCCGATATCGCCTTCCTTGTGACGGCGTACGGATACCGTTCCACTGGATTGCTCTTCTGCACCTACTACTAACATATAAGGGATTTTACTCGTTTCAGCATCTCGAATTTTTGATCCGATCTGTTCGCTGCGTTCATCCACTTCCACCCGAATCCCGTGCTGTTTAAGGGTTTCGGCGCATTGCCGGGCGAAATCATTGAATTGATCGGACACCGGGATCATCGTAACCTGTATGGGCGCAAGCCATACGGGAAAATCACCTGCGAAATGTTCAATCAGGATACTCACGAAGCGCTCCATCGATCCAAAGGGTGCACGGTGAATGATCACCGGCCGGTGCTTATCATTATCAGCACCGATATAATACAGGTCAAAGCGTTCCGGCATCACATAGTCGACCTGCACCGTTCCGAGCTGCCAGCGGCGGCCGATCGCATCCCGGATGATGAAGTCAACTTTGGGTCCGTAAAAGCTGGCCTCGCCGGTGGCTTCAAAATAATCCAGATCCATCGTTTCAGCTACATCGCGTATCTCCTGTTCCGCCTGTTCCCACATCTCCGGTTCTCCGGCATATTTGCCTTCCTGCTCCGGATCCCGGAAGGAAAGACGGGTTTTTACCGGCATGCCGAAGGTGTCGAAAACCAGCTGAGTGAGTTCGATAGTGTCGATCAGCTCCTGTTTCAACTGATCGTGCGTGCAGTAAATATGTGCATCATCCTGGGTAAACCCCCGTACCCGAGCCAGGCCGCTCAGTTCCCCGGATTGTTCAAATCGGTAAACCGACCCAAATTCCGCCAGCCGCAGCGGCAGATCGCGGTATGAACGCATGGTAGATGCATAGATCCGATGGTGATGGGGACAGTTCATCGGTTTCAGCAGGTACTGCTCATCCTCCACCTCCATCGGGGGGAACTGCGACTCTTTGTAGAAGGGATAGTGTCCGGAGGTTTTATACAGTTCAATATTGCCGATATGGGGGGTGATCACCTCCTGGTACCCGCGTTTGAGCAGTTCGCCGGTCAGAAATTCTTCCAGGGTACGCCGCAGGATGGTTCCTTTCGGTTTCCAAACCGGCAACCCTTTGCCTACCATCTCATCAAAAAGAAACAGATCAAGCTCCTTGCCCAGTTTGCGGTGGTCCCTTTTTTTGGCCTCTTCGCGGCGGTGAAGATACTCCTCCAGCATCTTCTGTTTGGGGAAGGTGATGCCGTAGATGCGGGTGAGCTGCTCGTTGGTTTCATCGCCCCGCCAGTAGGCTCCGGCTACGCTGGTGAGCTTGGCCGCTTTGATTTTGCCGGTATGCGGTATATGAGGGCCGCGGCAGAGATCGATGAATTCACCCTGCGTGTAGAAGGTGATTTCGCCCTCTTCCAGGTCCCGGATCAGCTCGACCTTGTATTCGTTATTGCGTTCGTCGTAGAACTCGATCGCCTCATCCCTGGAGACCACCTCTCGTTCGAACTCAGATTTTTTCCGTGCCATCTCAATCATCTTCTCCTCGATCTCGGGAAGATCATCCTGGCCAACGGTCTTGTCACCAAAATCGATATCGTAGTAAAACCCGTTTTCGATCGGCGGACCGATACCGAATTTTGCCCCGGGATACAGTTCCTGCACCGCTTCGGCCAGGACGTGGGCGGAGGAGTGCCAGAAGGTGTATTTTCCATCCTCACTCTCCCAGGTGTTGATGGTGATCGACCCGCTACTCTCGATCGGACGATCCAGGTCCAGGATCTCGCCGTCGAGGGTCACGCTCAGGGCCTCGCGGGCCAGTCCCTTGGAGATCGACTCGGCTATTTCATAGCCGGTGATCCCATTGGGAAACTCTTTTTCGCTACCGTCGGGAAATGTGATCGTAACTGTCTTGTTCCTCATCTGAACGATTAAAAATTTCTCCATGCTGATAAGCCTTGAAAATAAAAAATATTGTGGAGAGTGGCAGAATCAATGATGATCTTTTTTTAGATGCTGGAATGTCATTCATGACATCTTTCAATGACCCGTTTTCTCTGTTTCTCAAATAATCTGTAACAGTTTAACTCCTTATCACTCTTGGTAATACATTAGCCGCTGAGGGTCTGTTTAAAATATTGGGAATTTATGGTTATAGAGGATTCATTGGGTTCATTCAGGGGACAGGTTTACCTGCACTCAAGTCGTTTTCCCGTTAAGCATCAGACTGGGGCCATAGGTAGTTCAATTCATGGTCGCCGTTCGGTTCTTCCTGTTTTACTTTATCAGGTAACCGAAATCAAGTCGCCGGGAAGCATCGATTCGATATTCAATGGAGATATTCAATCTACATCTATGACGCCGCGCCCATTCAGCTTGGTTCTAACATTATAAGCAGATGTAGGATGTTCCGTTCCGTAGGCGTAACAGGGAGGAAGATCATATCTGCGATGGTTGTAAATCGTTTTAAACGGTACTGTAGATGATCAAGTCAGTTATAGTGGAGTCGGATGAGCTGGTTTCGCAGAACCTGAAACAGCAGATCGACGAACATTGTCCGGATCTTGAAGTGATTGAGGGGACCATTTCCCTGCATGAGGCCGCAAGCGTTATCAATGATTGCCAACCCAATCTTGTCTTTCTTGATACCGCACTGTCCGGGACCAAAGGAGTGGAAATCCTCAACAGGTCGGCCGATGGAAACTATGAAGTGATCATGCTCTCGGATCATCCGGAGGCAGCCGTGGAAGCGATCAAGTATCGGGTGAGCGGGTTTCTGTTAAAACCGGTCGAACTGGTGGAACTGCTGTTCACGATTCAGAGCACTGTCAGCAGGATCCAGGCTAAGAACGGCGGCATCTCCAATCGCGGCCGGCGCAAGATACGGAAATTGCCTCATCACAACATCATCGGAATTCCCACCATGGAAGGATTTGAGTTCCTGAAGGTCGAGGAGATTATCCGTTGTGAGGGGCTTCAGAAATGTACACGGGTGGTTACCACCCTGCAATCGGATATCATCAGTTCTTACAACATCGGGAAGTTCAAAAAGTTGCTCGACGATTTTGGTTTTTTCCAGTGCCACAAGTCCCACCTGATCAATCTGGCATACGTAAGAAAATATACCCACGAGGGATTTATTCATCTTCACGACCAATCTTCGGTACCGTTGGCCCGGCGAAGGAAAAACGAATTTATGACCCAATTAAATCATCTTTGACCTGCCTTTTGCGATCTGCCGTTCGTCGGATGAGATCGACCGATGCTCGGATAAGCCTTTCCCAGAAACCTCCTTCCCAATAGCTTGCTTTTGTTTAACGCTCAATGCCCGATCATTGGAATTGGAAGTAACCGATATCTACCTGGTTGATGTGCACGATGACGACGATTCCGTTGATCTGAAGAACATGAATACCGACATCATCGTCTCGCTGAAGAACGGAGATAAATATGTAGCATCTTTTATCTCTTACAATTGTCTGTACGAAACCATTGAGAAAAACAAACGCACCGGTGAATTTTTGTCGGGCCGCTATTATTGGATGAAAAATATGGTTCTCGTCCAAAACCTGTATGAAGGCAATGTCCGACAAATAATCAATCATCTGATCGCCGATGGAGATTTTCAAATCATATTTGAGAAGATTTAGGGAGGGATCCTGTGCATTCTCGCATTTTTGCTGATGAACAAGTTATCAAATCGGAAATAGGTATGTCGTCCTCCTTTTCCCCCACCTTTGAACCGGGGAAGAAAGCATGATTCTTGAGCGGTCACTTACTTTCATTCGGGATCAGCTAGATCTGTACCTGAAACAACGCGCCGGCGTGGAAACCGACCGGGTTGCATTGAGTGAGCTGTTAAAGCAGAACGGGGATATCGCGATCGATATGAATACCGTGGGAATCGCCTTGGTCAATATTGAAGAGGAGCGCATTGGAAAGCAGCAGGAGCCGTATCAAAAAATTGATCAGGGAACAATTTTCAGAGCCAACCCCGAGATCAGGGTCAACCTGTTCCTGTTGTTTGTGGCCCGATTCAGTAAATATGACGAAGCGGTCAAGGCGGTATCCAATGTGATATCCTTCTTCCAGGGGCGGAATGTATTTGAACGGACACAATACCCCACCATGGATCCCTCGATCGACAAGCTGATATTTGAAATGCAGACCATGAATTTTGAACAGATGAACCATTTATGGGGAGCACTGGGAGCCAAATACATGCCGTCGGTGCTCTACAAGATGAGAATGCTAACGATCAGGGAAGAAGAGATCCAGGCTGAGGTATTGCCTGTTAAATCGGTGAATATCAATAAGAAATCAAACTGATGGCATCCTTTGA
>JAWVYR010000055.1:0-10802 GCA_033722635.1 Balneolaceae bacterium
GGCGTTAAAGTGGTGGAGACCCGCGGCCGCCTGAGTGAACACAACAACGAATTCAGGACCAGCGAGCCGGTTCTTGCCGGGGATCTTTCGCTGGTGATTTTACAGAACGGTGGCAGTGCCAGCGCTTCCGAAATTGTGGCTGGAGCCCTGCAGGATCTGGACCGCGCTGTTATCGTCGGCGAACGCAGTTTCGGTAAAGGGCTGGTACAGATTGTCCGTCCGCTTTCCTACAACACCGCCCTGAAAATAACCACCTCCCGTTACTATATTCCCAGCGGACGCAGTATACAGTCGGTCACCTATACCCACGATGAGGAGAATACCCAGATGAACAGGCCGGATTCGCTGCGCAAGGCGTTCAAAACCAAGAACGGGCGCACGGTGTACGATGGCAAAGGTATAGCTCCCGACATCGAAGTTTTGGAGCCCAAGCCCACGCTGCTGGAAACTGCGCTTCTGCAGAACAGTCATTTCTTCTTCTTTGCCAACCAGTATGTGGCCAATCACCAGAATTATGAGGCCAACCGGGTTTCAGATCAGCTATATTCCGATTTCAAATCCTATCTGGAATCGAAGGATTTCGATTTTGAAACGGCGCCGGAACGCTACCTCGGCAAGATGAAGGAGAGCCTGGTGTCGGGTGAACCCTCCGGTGATCTGGCAGGCCATCTCTCTCAAATCGAACAGGTGATCGAGCAGGAGAAAGAGAAGGCGTTCAGCAGCCAGCAGGAGCAGCTGAAACGGACCTTGTTTCTGGAGCTGGTTACCCGCTACAAAGGAATCAGCGGCCGATACGCGGCCTCCGCCCAATTCGATCCGGTTATTCGCGAAGCGATCAAGGTGATCAGCCAGCCCGAGCGATATCAGGATATCCTGGCGATGAAAAATTGATCCTGGTGACAAAAGCGGATCTACATACCCACACGAACCGCTCTGATGGTCGCATCTCTCCCGGGGATCTGGTACAGTATGCTTTCGACAAGGGGCTGGGAATTATTGCTGTCACCGATCACGACACAATTGACGGTTACCGGGAAGCAAAAGAGGCGGCGAAAAAGGTGGATATCGAGGTGTTGGCGGGGGTGGAGCTCACCACCGATTTCAAGGGGCGGGAGACCCATCTGCTGGCCTACTGCTTCGATCACGATCATCCCGACCTGAGCCGGTTGATCGACCGCCACAAGAAGGCCCGTGTTGAGCGAGCCAAATGGATCGTAGAAAAACTGCTGAACCAGGGACTGGATGTGAATATCAACGAGGTCCGAGCCGAGGCCAACGGCAGCAATCTCGGGCGGCCGCATATCGCGTCGGTGTTGGTCGACAAAGGCTATGTTGCGGGTAGACAGGAGGCGTTTGTACGGTATCTCAGTGATCAGCAACTAGGAACGATCCAAAGCGAATACAGCAGCCTGGAGGAATCGATCGACGCGGTCAAGAAGGCGGGCGGTGTGACCGCCCTGGCGCATCCCGGCCGATCATTCAATGACCGAGAATTGCAGATGATGCTGGATGCGGGAATCGACGGAATCGAAGTTATACACCCGAGCCATGACTACCGGTTGCAGAAAAAATTTGAAAAGTTTGTCGAGCAGCATAACCTGCTTATGACCGGTGGCAGCGATTACCATGGTAGCGGGCGAGAATATGAAAAATATTTGGGTATATTGACGATCAGTGAAAATAGCGTGGACAAAATCAAGCGGCTGGCCGAACAGCGCAAAAAGCTATCTGAAAATTAACATCAGAACGTAATGGCTGTGGTAGACCTGGAAGGAGACCCTTCGGAAGGGGCCGGTAAGATTGGCATTGTGGTTTCCAAGTGGAACTCATTTATCACCGACAAACTTCTGGAAGGGGCACTGGATATCCTGAATAAAAAGGGTTATTCCGATCAGGATATCGTCGTCGTTCGCTGTCCCGGGGCGTATGAGATTCCTTCTGCCGCCTCCAGGCTGCTTCCCAAGGTGGATGGCATCATTACACTCGGAGCGGTGATCCGCGGAGAGACGCCCCATTTCGACTATGTCTGTGACGCGGTCAACAGGGGGGTGACGGATCTCAACCTCAACACAGGCAAGCCGGTCACCTTCGGGGTATTGACCACCGATACGGCCCAGCAGGCGAGCCAGCGTGCCGATGCGGAGTCCTCCAAGGGAAATAAAGGAGCTGAAGCCGCGTTGGCCTGTCTTGAGATGCTCTCTCTCCACCGAAAAATAGATAATCTTTAGGCAACGGTTTTTCTTGATATAACGGGCATAAAGTTCTAATATGTTAAGCTTGTAAACCCTTATTTATCGCGTTTTGAAATCGATCTCACTCACAAAAAATAAACAGTCGGAGAAGGACAAACAGCGCCAGGCCGAGCTGCTCGAGGCAGGCAAGCCTCCCCGGCACATCGCGATCATCATGGATGGCAACGGCCGATGGGCCAAAAGCCGCGGCAATATCCGCACCTATGGTCACAAAGCCGGCGTGGATTCGGTTCGCGACATTACTGAGGCCTGCGCCCAGATCGGCGTGGAGTATCTGACGCTCTATGCTTTTTCGACTGAGAATTGGGGACGGCCTAAAACCGAGGTCAATGCTCTGATGAGGCTGTTGATCAATTCACTTCGAAAGGAGATGGAGCGGCTCGACAAAAATGATATCAAGCTGGCGACCATCGGTCAGCTGGAGCGGTTTCCGAAGGAGTGCCAACAGGAATTGCGCGAGGCGATCGAGTTGACCCGGGACAATCAACGACTGCATCTCTGCCTGGCCCTGAGCTATTCGGGCCGGTGGGACATCACGGAAGCAGTTAAGAAGATCGCTGCCGAAGTGAAAGCGGGCATGCTCGATCCCGAGGAGATCGATGACGAACTGATCGCGTCCCATCTTTCCACGGCGGAAATTCCCGATCCGGACCTGATCATCCGTACCAGCGGTGAATATCGTATAAGCAACTTTCTGCTGTGGCAGCTGGCTTATTCCGAACTCTATATCACGGAAACATACTGGCCCGACTTCCGGCGCGATGAGCTGTATAAGGCGATTGAATCCTATCATAAGCGTGAACGGCGGTTTGGGAAAGTCAACATCTCTGAGAAACCGCAAAAGAAAACCAACGGCTCTTACGTTCAAGAGGTAAATTCAGAAAGCTAAAAAGCAAAGTGGTCTACCGTCTCGTGTCACAGGTTTCAGCATCAAAAAACTTATTTATTTTCACAACTTTTTGGCTACTGCTGATCTGCACACCGTTTGCTGTGGCGCAGGATTCACTGCCCGATTCGGTCCAGATAGAGATCGAAAATCCCCTGGAGGCCACTACCAGGCAATATGAAATTCTCGGGCTGGAAGTTTCGGGAGCCGTAACCGTGCGGGCCGATTTCATCGCCAGCCAGAGCGGCCTCGAGGAGGGATCGATGGTGACTGTTCCCAGCTCCGATTTTGCCACAGCAATCGAGCGGCTCTACCGGACAGGGCTTTTCTCAGATGTACGGATCAACCAGCTTAAGACCACGGTGGATGGCATCTATCTTGAAATCGCCGTGCAGGAACAGCCACGCTTGAACGACTTCAAGATTCGGGGAGTGAAGAAGTCGCAGCGGAAGGATCTGCGCGAGCGCATCAACCTGCTCTCGGGCTTTGCCCTTACCGAATCAGCCAAGTCCCAGGCGGTAAACTCCATCAGGCGCTATTACGAGGAGAAGGGATACTGGTTTACCGAGGTCAACACCTCCACCAGTATGACCGATACGGTACGAAACCGGGTAACCCTGCATTTCGACATAGAGGCCGGCAAGCGGCTGGAGATCAAGGATATCCGTTTTGAGAACAATGAACACTTCTCTGAGAAGAAACTGATCAAGGTTCTGGATACCATCAAGGAGGACAAATGGTGGAAATTTTTCTCGAAGAAATTATTCAAGGAGGATGACTACGAAGAAGCCAAACAGAATTTGGATAGTTTCTACGGGGAGCATGGATTTCGTGATTTCAGGATATTGGAGGATTCGGTTTTTACCTACAACTATAAAAAAGACAAACAGGGCGTTGGTGTCTGGCTGAAGGTGGAGGAGGGCCCGCAGTATAAGGTCAGGAATGTGACCTGGGAGGGCAATACGGTATACACCGACGATGAACTGACGCAGGTTTTTGATTTTGAGAAGGGTGATCTTTTTAACGAGAAAAAATTTCAGGAGAAACTCTCCTTCAGCCAGGACAATACCGATCTCTACGGATTGTACCAGAATATCGGATACCTTTTTTTCCAGGTGCTGCCCGAGATCGAAGTGGTCGCAGAAGATTCGATCGATATCCATATGAATATCACCGAGGATGAGATCGCCACCATCAAGGAGGTGACTTTCAGCGGCAATACCAAGACCCATGATGAGGTGGTACGTAGGACCCTGCGAACGATTCCCGGTAACAAATACAGCCGGTCGGCTGTGGTACGGACCATCCGGGAGCTGGGGACACTCGGTTACTTCCAGCCCAACGCGATCACGCCCAACCTCAATCCCGATCAGCAGAATCACACGGTTGATATCAGCTATCAGCTGGATGAGTCGCAGAGCACCGACAATTTTGAATTTTCCGGAGGTTTCGGGGGACGGGGGATCGGCCTGATACTTTCGGCGCGGGTGAACTTCAACAACTTTTCGATACAGCGTGCCGTGCGGGGCGAGGGATGGAACCCGATACCCTCCGGTGACGGGCAAAAGCTGACCCTGGGTGTACAGGTGACGGGCAGCGGTTTTCAGAGTTACAATCTGGGATTCCAGGAACCGTGGCTGGGCGGGAAACCTCGTTCATTCGGCGTGAATTTGGGATACGACCTGATCAATTTCAGAAACAGCAATGCGAAAAACGAGCTGGTACAGGGCAGTGTTTCGCTTGGCCGGAGGCTCAAATGGCCCGATGACTTCTTTTCGATGCAGACCGTGCTGACCTACCAGCTTTTCGACGTGGTGGGAGGGACCGCCTTCCTGGCTGACGGTACCTCCAGTATTTTGAGCCTAAAAGAGGTAATTGAACGTAATTCACTGGACAATTTCATCTCCCCCAGCAGCGGGTCCAAGCTTCGTTTGTCGCTGGAGGTCGCTCCCCCGCTGCCCTCATTCTCCCAGTTTTTCAAGGTCAAAACCCAGTATGAGAACCACACTACACTGGTCGGAAAGCTGGTGCTTACAAGCGGAATCCAGTATGGATATATCGGTTTTCTCGGAGAGAGCCAGCGGAGCGAGTTTCAGCGCTTCGTGCTGGGCGGTACCCAGCTGCAGCAGCGGCAGAGTTTCATCAATGACAATATCGAATTGAGAGGATTTCCGGGAGGCAGGAACGGCTCCATATCCCCGCGGATCAACGGTCAGGAACAGGGCGGCCGGCTCTTCAGCAAGTATACGCTGGAACTGCGGTATCCCGCCATCCAGGAGGATCAGATTCAGCTTATCCCTTATACCTTTTTCGATGCGGGTAACGCCTATCTCGATTTTGAAAGCTTTGCCCCCTTCAACGTCAAGCGGGCCGCCGGTTTCGGTGCACGCGTATTTTTGCCCATACTGGGTCTGGTGGATGTGAGTTACGGCTACCGCCTGGATGGTATACCCGGAACAAGGATCCGAGCGGGCCAATGGGAATTCCTGTTTAATATAGGCGCCCCATTCTGATGAGAGAGCAGGTATATATTAAAACTTGTTTGATTGCGTTATTACTCTGCCTGGTCGGCACAGCGGCAGCTCAACAGCAGAAGATTGGATATGTCGACACCGACCTCATCATTGCAAAAATTCCCGAATATCAGGGAATAGAGGATCAGCTGCGCCAGATCAGCCAGCGATGGCGGAATGAACTGGATCAGATGCAGCAGGAGATCGACGCACTGAAGGAGGATTTCGAAGCCAAGGAGATACTATTTACGGATGATATTCGTAAACAAAGGCAGCAAGAGATTAATACAAAAATCAGGCAGCACGAACAGTACTTTCAAAGTAAATTCGGTCCTGACGGTGAATATTTTCAGAAACAGAAAGAGCTGTTGGAACCGATACAGCGCAAAGTCTATGAGGCGATAAACCGAATAGCCCAAAGAGAAGGATTTGATTTCATCTTCGATCGATCCGGCGGAACCGGATTGCTCTACAGCCGTCAGGATTGGAACTTGAATGAGAAGGTGCTGGTCGAGCTCGGCATTGATGTCAATCAGGTAAGCAATTGAGCGAAATAGTTAGTATAATCACACGCCTTAAATCCAGGTGGAAATAAACCATATTCATTTTCCCATGATTAAAAAAACAGCAGGAATATTCACCGTAACACTTCTGATGCTGGCATTTGCAGTGGACGCTGCGGCACAGCTGAGGATCGGGTATATGAACCCGAACGAGGTGCTGAGCCAGATCCCGGAACGCGAGAGCATCGAGCAAGAGCTGAATGATCTTGTGGAGAAAAAACGCGAGGAGCTTCAACAGCGAACGGCCAATTTTCAGGAGCAGCTGGCGGAGTATCAGGAAAACAAAGCTTCGATGTCGCAGGAGCAGCAGAAAAAACGCGAACAGCAGTTGAGCAACATGGAGCAGGAGCTGATCAAATATCAGCAAAACCTGCAGCTGGAGATTCAGCAGCGCCGGTCGGAACTGCTGCAACCGCTCTACAGCCGTATGGATGCGGCGATTGCGGAGGTATCGGAGCAGATGAACCTTGATTTTGTCCTGAACCAAGCGACCGGTTACGGCGAAAATATCATCTACTATGCGGGGATGAAAAATATGAATATCACGGAACAGGTTTTAAACCGCATGAAAAACGATTCTCAATAAAAATTTGAATATGATAAAAGAGCAACGACTTATGAAAAAGCGAGCCTTAATTACCACAGTTTTTAGTCTGGTTTTTCTGGGATTCTTCACGCTGCCCGGAGCCTTCGCCCAGCAATCTCAGGATCTGAAGATCGGTTATGTGGATCCACAGTCGATTTTGTCGAAGATGCCGGAGTGGAAAGCGGTGCAGCAACGCCTGCAGAATTTTGCCGATCGCAAGCGCGAGGAGCTGGCTGAGAAACAGCAGCAATTTCAGCAGCAGGTAACTGCCTACCAGCAGAAATCCGCAGTGATTTCCGATGAAGCCAAAAAGAAGGAGGAGCAGCGTCTCGGGCAGCTCAATGCCGAGCTTCAGCAGTTTCAAACGCAGCTGCAGCGTGAGATACAGCAGAAACAGCAGGAACTGGTCGGTCCGCTGCTTCAGCAGATCGAAGAGGCGATCAACCAGGTGGCTGCCGATATGGAGCTGACCTACGTGCTCAACACCGTCACCAGCAACGGGGATGTGATTATTCTCTACGCATCCGAAGAAGCCCAGCAGCAGTATGATATTACCGATTCGGTAATGCGGGAGCTGGGTATCTGACCCGACATCAAAAAGAGTAAACAGGAAAGGCAGCTCGGGATCTACGGGGCTGCCTTTTTTTATGAACGAAATGACGGGGTAAAGCAGGAAAGGGTTTTCAGTCTAGCGAACCCGCTTTTTCCGGTTACGGATATAATCCTCGAAGATAAATCCACCCAGATCGTCGAGCGAGGAGAAATAGGCCCGACCCTTGTTGGCCTCCGTCAGCTCACGCACAAAATTTTGCAGGTAGGGATCCCGGGCGATCATGAAGGTGGTTATATCGATCTTGTTTCGGCGGCATTTTACCGCTTCATCGAGCACCTTGTTGACGATCTTTCGATCGAGACCGAAGCTGTTCTTGTAGATCCTGCCATTTTCGATCATGCAGGAGGGCTTGCCGTCGGTCACCATGAAGATCTGCTTGTTGGTATATTTGCGCCGCTGGAGGATATGACGGGCCAGCTCAAGCGCCTGCTGCGTGTTGGTGTGATAGGGGCCCGCTTTCAGGTAGGGCAGGTCCTTGACATCGATCCTCCAGGCTTCATTGCCGAAAGCAACGATATCCAGAGAATCGTTGCTGTATTGATTCATAATCAGCTCCGACAGCCCCATCGCCACCTTCTTGGCCGGCGTGATTCGATCCTCGCCGTACAGCACCATGGAATGGCTGAGGTCGATCAACATAACCGTGGCCACCGAGGTATGATGGTCGGTATCATAGACCCGTAAATCCTCTTCCCTGAGGTCGAAGCGGTCGATAGAGCTGTGTTTCAGCATATTCATCATTGTGCCGACGCTGTCGATATGGCTGACATCGTCGCCCTGCTTCCAGGGCCGGGTTTCCGGTTGTCGTTCCAGTCCTTTTCCGGTATAGCTGGTTTTGTGGGCTCCTTCCCCTCCCTTTTGAAGGCTTCGGTAAATCTCCTCCAGCGATCGCTGCCGGATACTGCGTTCCGTTTTCCGGGTGATCACCATGACATGCTGTTCGGTATCCTGCTCGATATATCCCCGTTCTTCGAGTTCCTCTACAAAATCCCCCAGGCCGTATCCTTCATCGAACTGATCGGTGATACCATATTCTTTGTCCAGTTCAGTAAGCCAGCGCAGTGCCTGCGATACCTCCCCGCCTGCAACGGTCAGCAGCTCCTGGAACAGATCCCATAGTGTATCGAAGGGGGATTTTCCTCTGCCTCGGGCGAATCTCTCGTTCCATTCCAGGTACTTGAAATGCATCTTATTTTGTCTGAATTTAAGGGATACTACAAGGGCAACGGATTTGCGCGCCTTCTGAGTATGGTAGCAATTCTTTATGCCAATTTAAAATGGAAGAGACCGCTGGATGACCGACCGATATGTAATTGAGAAACGGCTGTGGGAGGAAGGATATACCCGTGTCATGGGGCTTGATGAGGTGGGCCGTGGCTGCCTCTCGGGTCCGGTAGTGGCGGCCGGCGTCATCCTTGAGCCGGGCACCCGGCTGGATGAACTTCGTGACAGCAAAAAATTGGATGCTGCCACCCGTGTAGAGCTTGACCGGGAAATTCGCGAGCGAGCCCGGTTCTGGACGGTACAGCAGTGCAGTCCGGCGGAGATAGATCGGCACAACATCCTTCAGGCATCGCTAAGGGCGATGAAAAAATGTGTGGAGGCTACCGAGTCTGCCCCGGATTACCTGTTGGTTGACGGGAACCGGTTTGGCTCCAGCCTGATACCTTTTGCCTGTATCACCGGAGGGGATGACCGCTCGGCCACCATCGCTGCCGCATCGATCATCGCCAAGGTATACCGTGACCGGCTGATGGTCAGATTGCACGAGAAATATCCTCACTATGGGTGGGATACCAATGTCGGCTACCCCACCGAAAAGCATTTTAACGGTTTGAGACAGCACGGTATCACGGAGCACCACCGGCGATCCTTTAACCTGCGCACCGATATTGAGCTGGATAAGGGGGAGGACGCCTCTGCCGGGTAAGTGATAATTTCGTGAAGAGTCGGCTATTCCTCGGGTCGGGCCGCCACCGGGGGCTGGTTTTGAAGGCTGCTTTCTCTGTCTTCGGCAGCCATCTCCCGTTTAAATTCATTCATCAGCAGAAAGGTTTGCAGGGAGGAGGGAAGAATTCTGGTCAGCAGATAGAAAAATCGGTTGATCAGCCCCGGAATAACCATCGATTTTCCGTGCATCATCCCTTTTATCCCTGCCTCTGCGACCTCATCAGGATCCATGATCGATTTTCGGGCAAGCCAGCCGTGCTGCTGAGCGCGGCGTATACCCTCAATATTGGTTGCGACCGACCCGGGGCAGAGCAGTGTAACATGCACATCGCTGCTCCTCAGCTCCCTCTGCAGCGCCATGGTGAAGTTGTTCACAAAAGCCTTGGTAGCGGTATAGATCGATTTGTAGGGGACGCCGGTAAACCCCGCGAGGCTGCCAACATTCATGATATGTGAGGGGGTGTTTTGCTTCAGCTCGCCGATCAGATGCCTGCTCAGCATCACCACCGAGAGGATATTCAATTGGATCTCCCTCTCGAACTGCCCGGGGTCAACCTGGTCGAAATGCCCGGAGGAGCCGATGCCTGCGTTGTTGATCAAGGTATTGATCTGAATCTTGTTATCCGCCAGCCAGCGTTTAACCTGCTCAATGGCATCATCGCGGGTCAGGTCGATACCCAGGCAGCATACCTCTACCTCATAACGATCCTGGATCCGGCGTTCAATGTGGTGCAGCTGCTCGTCTGGCAAAGCGATCAATGCCAGGTTCATTCCCCGCTTGGCGCACTCCTCGGCCATCGCTTTTCCGATGCCGTGGCTGGCGCCGGTAATCAGGGTATAGGATCGGTTGTTTCTATCCGCTGTTTTGTTCATACTCCTTTCTGATCCATTCGATCGTCCGGTCGATACCCTCTCCGATCTCGGTTACGCTGTACCCCAACTCATTTTTCGCTTTTTCAACGGTTCTTGCAGTGTCGAACTTCATCGCTGCGACCGCTGCAGGCGTGACAAGGGGATCCCGATTTGCTATTTTTGCACGTACCATCTCAAAACCCGAGAATATCTTAATCAGGGAATAGGGGACGTTGATCATCCTGTGGTTTTTCCCCGAAAGTGTCTTAATATGATCAAAGAGTTCGTTATATGAAAGGTTTTCTCCACCCAGTATGTATCGCTCACCGGGAGCCCCTTTTTCCATCGCTAGTATGTGGCCCTCCACCACATCCCCGATATAGGTGTAATTGGCTACTGTTTGGCCGTCGCCGGGTATGATGCGCCACTTTCCCTCTAAATACTGGCTGATCAGGTAGGTGACCGCATTGCTTTTGGTCAGAAGGCCGGGACCGTAGACACGGGTGGGATTCACAATAACCGCATCGAGCCCTTTTAATACATAATCCTTGATTTTTTTCTCGGCGATAAACTTCGACTCCTCATAC
>JAWVYR010000056.1:0-10800 GCA_033722635.1 Balneolaceae bacterium
ATCTGCTTGATCTCCCGGAAGGAGTTGCGGAAGATGATCATCCACCGCACCATCTTCGGTCCGCCGCCGGTCGATCCCGCACAACCCCCTGTAAAAAACAGCAGGAAGAGCATAAAGCTACCCAGGGAATACCAGAGTTCATAATCGTCGGTACCGAAACCGGTGGTTGTGACGATCGCCACTACCTGAAAGGCCCCGTAGCGGAACGCTTCTCCCACCTCATAGTTATTAAACATCCACAGCGAGAAACTGATCACCAGGATGCCAGTAACGATGATCAGCGTGTAGAACCGTGTCTCCCGATTGTTGAAAAAGCTGCCGGTATCCCCGCGGATCAGGCGATAATGCATGGCAAAGTTGATACCGGCCATGAACATGAAGATGATAATCACCACATCGATATAGACGGAATCAAAGGCGGCAATACTTCCGCTCTTCGTGGAGAAGCCGCCGGTTGCAAGTGTGGCAAAAGCATGGTTGATCGCTTCAAACCAGTCCATCGATGGATGCAGCCAGAGCAGCAGGAATTCGATTCCGGTAAAAGCCACGTAAATGCCCCACAACAGCTTGGCGGTCTCCTGAACCCGGGGGGTCAGCTTGTCGGTGGTGGGCCCGGGCGATTCGGCCTGGAACAGCTGCATACCTCCTACGCCCAGCAAGGGGAGGATAGCGATCGATAGCACGATGATTCCCATGCCACCCAGCCAGTGGGCCAGCGATCGCCAAAAGAGCATGCTTTTGGGCAGCGACTCGATCTGTGGATTCTGAAAGCCATCGCTGGTCGCTCCTCCCAGTATCGTTGCCCCGGTGGTGGTCAGTCCGCTCATCGTCTCGAATACCGCATCGGTATAGCTGGGCAGGATGCCGGAGATGACGAAAGGAATTGCGCCCACCAGCGAGAGAAACAGCCAGGTCAGGCTGACAATCAGAAACCCCTCCCGAATCCGGAGCTCCTTTTTGGAGCGAAAGGAGTAGAACAGGATACCTCCAATCACAAATGCGATGAGGGCGGAATAGAGAAAGGTGTGCCAGACGGTTTCGTCATAGATCAGGGCCACCAGCAGGGGTAGCAGCAGGGCAAAGCCGAGAAAAAACACAAACGAGCCCAGTACACCCAATACGGTCAAAAAATCGATGTTGGGTTTTTTGAAGCTGATTATGGGTGATCGGTTCATCAGTTGAACAGGGATGTAACTTTTTCGACCGCATAGGGCATACAGAAGACGATAACCCGGTCGTGGGGGTTTATCTGCGACTGGCCAGTGGCGATTTCACAGGAATCGTTGCTGAGAATACCTCCGACCACGCTGCCATCGGGGAAAGATATTTTATGCAGCGGTTTTTTGACAATCTTGGAGTCCGGACTGGCCTGCAGTTCGATCACCTCGGCGCGACTGCCGCGCAGCGCGGTTACCGAAACCACCCGTCCGCTGCGCACATACCGGTGAATCTCATTGGAGGCAGCCGATTTCTTGTTGACGGCCGCATCGAGTCCGATGGTATGGCTCAAGGGTATATAATCGGATTTGGAAACCAGTGCAATGGTCTTTTTAACCTCAAGGTGCTTGGCCATGAGGCAGGAGATGATGTTGGACTCCTCATCGGCGGTTACCGATATAAAGGCATCCGTATCGGAGATTCCCTCGGTGGCCAGCAGATCGGGATCGGTGGGGTTTCCGTTCAGCACCAGCACATCCTTGAGCTCGCGGGCCAGCTCTACCGCCTTATCATTATCAGGCTCAATCAGTTTGATAGTCCAGCTTTTATCCTGTTCGATCAGCAGCCGGGCAACCATCTCCCCGATAGGGGTCCCCCCGGCAATCATCACCCGATCGATTTCAGTTTCCACCTTTCCGGTCGTTTCGATCACCTTGGGAATGGTCTCGGTCTTGGCCAGCACGAACATCTGGTCGAGCGGCTGCAATCGCACCGATCCGGTGGGTATGATGGTGAGCCCGCGACGCGAGATCGCGACCACCCGGAAGGTGATTTCCGGGAATTTTTCCGCATAGTCACTGAGTGTCATACCCACCAGGGGTGAACCCTTTTCAAGTCGAAGACCGATGATCTGCATTTTTCCATCCGCAAGGTTGATCACATCACTTGCCGATGCCCGTTTGATCAGCTGCAGGATTTCGTGGGCAGCGCTGAGCTCGGGATGGATCATCACGTCGATACCCAGATCGGTGGGCTTGAGCGGTGCATTGGGGCGCGAGAGCTCATCGTTTCTGATCCGGGCGATCACCATCTGTGCTCCCAGCCGTTTGCTCATCATGGAGGCAATCATGTTTACCTCATCGATGCTGGTCACCGCAATCACAATATCGGCATTTTTCACCCCGGCATCGACCAGGTCGCTGGCGGAAGTGGCATTACCCACATGGGTGAGCACGTCCATATTTTCGGTGACCTTGTTGAGACACTCCTTATCGCGGTCCAGCACTTCCACATCGTGCTTTTCTTCCGAAAGTAGCCCGGCCAGATCATAGCCGATCTCGCCGGCGCCGATTATTACAATTTTCAACGGGAAATAGGTTTAATTCGTGATTGGTACTGTTCACCGGTAAAATGGTAAATAGCTGTAACCACATCGATTCAAAACGCAGGATATAATAACGAATTTTACGGATAGGGTCATATATAACTGGAAAAATCCTGCAATTCCGTTTGTGAAAGGCGGGCGATTTATTCATCCGATAGTAGTTTGTTTTTTGTATTTTTATCTGCGATTCTTAGGCGCGGCGGGTGCCCGATTTTTATATCCAACCAAAAGGATCACTTACTATGATCGTCCATCTATTGAAACCGGAATTTGATGAGCTGATAGAAGCCAAGGACTGGGTCACGCTCAAAGACATTCTCAACGATGTTCCGGCCGTCGATGTAGCTGAATTGCTGGAAGAGCTGGAGACGGAAATCGCTGTGGTTATTTTCAGGCTGCTGAAGAAACAGAAAGCGGCCGATGTCTTTGCCCATCTGAGCGCACAGAAAGGTGCGGAATTGCTGGATATGTTCACGGCGCAGCAGCTCAGCGAGGTGATGTCGAATTTGGAGCCGGATGAGCGCGTGGCGATGATGGAGGAGCTGCCGGGGCACCTGACCCAGCGGGTGATGAACTCCATGAAGCCGGAGGATCGCATACTGGTGCAAAAGCTTCTGGGCTATCCCGAGGAGAGCGTGGGACGTCTCATGACGCCGCGGTATGTGAAGGTCAACAAGGACCTGACGGTACGGCAGTGCATGGAACAGATTCGCGAGCAGGGTCACAGCGCCGAAACAGTGAACGTCATCTATGTGGTGGATGCCCATCAGAAGCTGATCGACGACTTGCGGCTCAATCAGCTGATACTGGCCGATCCGGAGGCGACGATCGAATCACTGATGGATGAGAGCTTCGAAGCGCTGAGTGCCTTTGATGACCAGGAGGATGCGGTGAAGATGCTCAGCAAATACGACCGCGTGGCGATGCCGGTAGTCGATTCCGACGGGATCCTGGTGGGAATCGTCACCGTGGATGATGTGATCGATGTGGCGGAAGAGGAGACCACCGAGGATATGCAGCTGATGGCCGGAATGGATGCACTCGACAACGCATACTCGCAGACTTCGGTATGGAATATGGTGAAAAAACGGATCGGATGGCTGGTTGTGCTTTTTGTCGGGCAGCTGCTTACCACCTCGGCGATGGGCCGCTACGAAGACCTGATCGCCAGCGCCGTCTTTCTTTCACTTTTTATTCCGATGATCATCTCCAGCGGCGGCAACTCCGGATCGCAGGCGGCCACCCTGATCATCCGCGCGCTCTCCACAGACGACATTCAGAAAGAACAGTGGATAAAGGTGTTCGGCAGGGAGATGATGTCGGGATTGCTGCTTGGAAGTTTGATGGCGTTCATCGGTTTCTTTATCATATTGGTTTGGGGATATTTCTTCATGGGGGGGATCAGCCAGGAGCTGATGCTGAGCTCACTGGTGGTGAGCCTAAGCCTGATCGGGGTGATACTCTGGGGAAATATCAGCGGATCCATGCTCCCTTTTCTTCTTTCGAAGCTTGGACTGGATCCCGCCGTCACTTCGGCCCCGTTTGTTTCAACTTTAAGTGACGTTGTAGGAATTATTATCTATTTTTCGATCGCCATACTTCTGATGCAAGGAATGGTTTTTTAACCCAAATATTAGTTGTGAGTTACCGATGAAGGCATATCTTGATTTAGTGAGTAACGTCCTGGAACATGGAGTGCGAAAGGAGAACCGTACCGGTATCGATACCCTCTCCAGTTTTTCCGAATTCTACCGTGTAGACCTCTCGGAAGGCTACCCGCTCCTGACTACCAAAAAAGTCTATTTTCGGTCGGTGATACTCGAGCTGCTGTGGTACCTCCGGGGTGAAAACCACATCCGTTGGCTGCGCGATGAGATGGACTGTCATATCTGGGACGCCTGGGCCGATAAGGAAGGGTATGTAGGCCCGATCTATCCGGTGTTATGGAGGCGGTTCCCCTATTTTGAAGAGGAGGAGGTGCGGTTTGAAGGGGATGCCTCCCATATCGTTAAGAATATCTGGGTGGAGAAGGAGTTCGATCAGGTGCAGCGGGCGATCGATATGCTGAAGGAGAATCCCAACAGCCGGCGGATCGTTGTCAGCGCCTGGCACCCCGGGCTGCTCAATCAGATGGCCCTGCCTCCGTGCCACGTGATGTATATTTTCAATGTGGCGAACGGAAGACTGAACTGCCATCTCACCCAGCGATCGGGGGATGTCGCACTGGGTATCCCGTTCAACCTGGCCTGCTATTCAGCCCTTACAATGGCGATAGCCAATGAGGTGGGGCTTGATTATGGAGAATTTGCCCATACCATCGTGGATGCCCACATCTATGAAAACCATATCGACGGGATGAGAGAACAGCTCACCCGGGAACCGAAACCGCTGCCAACGCTGGAAATAGCCGATAAACCGGTCGATCAGCTGGAGCTGGACGATTTTGAGCTGAAAAACTACGATCCCTATCCACCCATCAAATTTGAAGTGGCTGTATGAAAATTGCGCTGATCGTAGCCCATGATCCCAACCTGGTCATAGGCAGTGAGGGAGGGCTGCCGTGGCATTTTCCGGAGGATCTGAAATATTTCAAGAGGGTAACCACCGGCCACCCCATATTGATGGGCAGGACGGTTTTTGAGGAGATCGATGAGAAACCACTGCCCGACCGTGAGAACCTGGTATTGAGTCGTTCCCGCAGCTATGAGCATGTACCCACCTTTGATACTATCGAATCGGCCCTGGAATATGCAAAAGGGGATCCCTGGCTTTTTGTAATTGGGGGCGGGGAGGTATACCGGCAGCTGATCGACCGGTCCGATCGTCTTTATGTAACCGAAATCAAACAGGAATTCGAGGGAGATACGTTTTTTCCTGAATATCGCGACGCAATAGGCAGTCGATGGGGGGAGATCAGCCGTGATGACCGTGAAGAGCTCTCCTTCGTCGTATATGAGCGCATATCTTCCCAATAGCATCCTGACCACTCCTGACATCGATCAGAGGCCATCACATTAAAAAAGCCTAACTTTTTAATAGGTAAACATTTAATAGTTTTAAACCATCATTATTTAAAAGGTTAGCACCCGATATACAAGACGCAATTCAATGCAGAAGAGACTCAAAGGCGTTTTGATACCGTTTCTTTCACATACCCCGTTATTAATGGAGCTGGACGTATCCAGGTTGTACGATCAGCTTAATCCGTGGTATTTTGGGACGGTAGTCAGCGGGCTTGTAGTGTTGGGACTGTACTGGTTTTACAAGAGGAAGCGACATTCAAAAAACATTCATTAAAAGCGGATAAGAATTTACCACGGATTGCAGAACAGGGCAATCAATCAGTGATTAGTTAGCAGATAAAGAGTTTTTTTATAAGCGAGCAACAATATGTCATATCTGAGCGAAAATTTTATACACAGCCTTAAAGCCGGCAGCGAGGGCAATCCGGAGGAGCATTTTCAACGGTTTGTCAAGCATATACCCGCGGCCATCGCGATGTTTGATAAGGAGATGCGGTACCTGGCGGTCAGTGACCGGTGGATCGAGGACTATCAGATACAGGATGAAGATATTCTTGGCAAATTGCACTATGATGTGTTTCCCCATCTCTCGGAGGAATGGAAGCAGATCTACCAGCTCTGCCTGAACGGCGTAGTCAAGGAGGGGGAAGAGGACCCGATAACCCGGACCGACGGATCGATCGAATGGGTCAGCTGGGAGGTGCGCCCCTGGAAAGATGCCGATGAAGAGATCGGGGGGCTGATCATTTACACAGAATTGATAACCGAGCGGAAAAAAGCGGAACTGGCGCTTCTGAAGGCCAAGGAGATGGCCGAAGATGCCAGCCTGGCCAAATCCAATTTTATCTCCCGCATGTCGCATGAATTCAGGACTCCGCTCACTGGAATCCTGGGTTATGCCGAGATGCTCGAGGAGGATGCCAACCTATCGCAGCAGCAGCGGAAATATATTCAACAGATTCTTAGCGGGGGCAATCACCTGCTCGATATGCTGGATGATATCCTAGACCTTTCGCGCATCGAGACCGGTCGTATCGAATTTGTGGAGTCCACGATCAATATATCGCAGCTTATTGAAGAGATTATCTCGGTACAGAACCAGAAGCACGCCAAGAATCAGAATAAACTCTCTGTTCATATCGACAGGAACGTGCCTTCAGAGATGGTTACCGATGAGAAAAAGCTGATTCAGATTCTCGGACACCTGATCGACAACGCGCTGAAATTCACCAAACGGGGCGAGGTGGATATTCGGGCTGGTTACGATCCGGTCGAAGACAGCAATGCCGCCCGGGGCGGCATGCTTACGGTTCAGGTTTCGGATACCGGTAGCGGTATTCCCGAAGATCAGTTGAAAAACATATTCAAACCCTTTACCCAGGCGGAAGAGCGGTACAACGAAGGAACCGGCCTGGGGCTTACCATCGTATACCGGCTTACCCGTTTCCTGGGTGGCCATTCAAAAGTCGAAAGCGAAGTCGGTGAAGGATCCACGTTCTCCATCAAGATACCGGTGCAGGTAGAGGAGGAGGTGCTTGATGAGCAGAATATGGATGCTGAGGCCAGGATGGATCCGCAGAAAGTGGCCGATTATATACGGTCGCTGCCCGAGGAGGACCGCAAAATGATACGAAGTGCGCTGGAGGTTCAGGACATGGATGAACTGGCCTGCGTTAAGCTGTCGGTTCGCCAGGATGAAGGTGCACTACAGCATCTTCGTGAGTCAGCGCAGAATTTCGATTTCCTTTTTATTACTAAGGTATACAAACATCTCGCCAACAACGATTAGGCAAGGTCGATATCGATCTCCTTCAGGTGAATGAGATAGGGCTTGACCACCGGCTTTGTGAGCGCAATTACGTTTTTGGTATCCGCTGCCTTGGAGAATTCGATCACTCTGTCCTGATCCTCCAGTATCCAGATCCCTTCGCTTTCGTACCGGTAGGCTTCGCTGTAGCTCTTATCAAATGAGTAATAATGGGATGCCGAATCCTCATCGTGGGGCAGTCCCTTCTGCTTGAGAAATTGCTGGGTTTTGCTCTTCACCTGCTGCTTCAGCTTTTTTGAGGCGTTGCCCTTCAGAAACGTGGTTCGAAACAGGCTTCGCGACCGGAACCGCCTGCAGAGATCCGACAGTACCGGGTCATCCGCCTTCTGCCAGTACTTGATGCTCAGAAAGATATCGTTGTCATCCAGGTCGAGGTAGTGGCGCAGCATTGCGCGGTTGATCCCCTTGCCGGCGGCGGGTCGTTCCCGCAGGAAGTAGGCCAGCGCAGGCGAAGGCTGCTCGATATCGACCCCCCGGTCGATCAGGGACCGGACGCGGTTGAAGATACTTCTGAGCAGCTTGTCGGCACTCAGCACCGTCTTGTGCAGATACACCTGCATATACATAAGACGGCGGGCCAGGATATAGTTTTCAATGGCATAGATTCCCTTCTTGTCGATAACGATGTTTCCATTGTGTACCCGCATCGTCTTCAGGATTCGGTCGATTCCCACCGATCCCTCATATACACCGGTAAGCACGCTGTCGCGTTTCAGGTAGTCGAGTCGGTCGATATCGAGCTGCGAGGATACCAGCTGGTGGAGGAAGGGTTTCTTTTTGTACTGGTTGGTGAAAATCTGAATCGCCATTTCCAGCGCTCCGTCAAACTCCCGGTCGAGTTGCCGCATGATTTCAAGGGTCATCAGCTCGTGGTGGAAGTCCTCAATCAGATTGAATTCAAGTGTGTGGGAGAGCGGGCCGTGGCCTACATCATGCAGCAACACCGCAATCAGGGTTCCCTCATATTCAGCCGGACTGATGGTGGTATCCTTCTCTCGCAGGTTGTCCAGGATTCGCTTGGCCAGCTCCATCGCCCCGATGGCGTGGGAGAATCGCGAGTGTTCAGCGGCGGGAAATACGAGGTATCCGAGCCCCATCTGCTTGATGTGACGCAGCCGTTGCACGATCGGATGATCGATCAGTTTCAGGATGATTCCTTTGGGTACTGAGATGAATCCGTGAATCGGATCATTAAATAGTTTGTAGCGGGTGCTCTTATCCATGTCAATGATTGTTACTGCTGAACAGGGAATCATCCAATATGTAGGGGGAGGCATCCGGAATCTCCGGCAGGCGGGCCGGACGCCCTTTTTCGAGATCGAACCAGACGCCCGAGGCCTCCATGACGGCAGCCAGTTCGTGATCACTCTCGCGGTAAATCGCCTGGAAACAGGTGATGCTGGTGTTGCCCAGCTCCTTCACTCCCGTTCCCACCAGGAGCGTCTCGGGGTATTCCACCGGTTTGACAAAGTCGATCTGAACCCGTGCCAGCACAAAACTGAATCCCTCTTTCAGCTGACTGCTGAAGGCGGGCAGCTGCCGGATGAACTTGATGCGGGCCTCCTCGAAGTAGGTGCTGAAGATGGCGTTGTTAACGTGGTTCAGCGTGTCGAGATCGCGATAACGGATCTCTATGGTACACCAGTTCGGAAACCGTTCCGGATCGTATGTGGGCTTAAACATAAGTGCAATGATCGGTTGCAATCGGCAGGCCGAAAATGCCACAGATTTTCCAACTTTCAAAAAGGGATCGGCTAAAATGATTTAGGTATGATCGTCGAATTCTTATATTCCGAATCCAATGCAACAGAAAATGAAAGATCGGTACAGCCTTTATGATAGATTCCCCTGAATACGATTTCCTGGAAAAGTTGCTGGTGACCCCCAGCCCCACCGGATTTGAGACCGCCGGGCAGAAAGTCTGGAAGGAATATGTGGATCGTTTTGCCGATGACGTGCAGACCGATGCCTACGGTTCGGCAGCTGCCAGGCTGAATACCAGCTTCGATGTGATTACCGTAATGCTGGAGGCCCACTGCGACGAGATCGGGATGATCGTTCAGCATATAACCGAGGAGGGTTTCGTCTATGTGAACAAACTGGGTGGCAGCGATTCCACCATCGCCCGTGCCAAGCGTGTCTTTATCCATTCGAGTGACGGTATCGTTTCCGGCGTGGTTGGCAATACCGCCATTCACCTGCAGGAGAACAAGAACGGGGGCGGCAAGCAGCCCGCCTGGAAGGAGATCTATGTGGATATCGGAGCCAACAACCGGGAGGAAGCCCTCAAGATGGTGCAGATAGGGGATCCCATCACCTATACCGATGATTTTGAATTTCTTTCGGATCGCATTCTTACCGGCCGCGGCCTGGACAACCGGATCGGCGGCTACATGATCGCCCAGGCGTTCAGGAAGCTCAGCGAGCGAAAAGATGAACTCAAGGTGAATGTGGTGGCGCTGAACTCGGTACAGGAGGAGGTGGGTGGCTACGGCGCACGCATGATGGCGTATCGGCTGGAGCCCGATATGGCGCTGGTCACCGATGTGACCCATGCCACCGACACGCCGGGGATCGATAACAAGGAACACGGGCTGATCAAGCTCGGCAAGGGACCGGTGATCCAGCACGGAGGCGCCAACCATCCGCAGATTGTGGATTTTATCGAGAAGGTATGCAAGGAGAAAGAGTTTGAGATTCAGCATGAAGCCAACAGCGTACGAACAGGAACCGATACCGACAGCATCTTTTACCAGAAGACCGGGATCCCGAGCGCACTGATCTCCCTGCCTCTTCGGTATATGCATTCCCCGGTAGAAACCGCCTCAGTAGGGGATATCGATGACCTCGTCGATCTGATGGTGGAGACGGTACTGGCTCTGGACGCCGATCAGACCTTTTCGGTTTTTAATCCCCCAAAAAGTGACTGATATTTTACAGGATTAGCAACAGCAGTTTATTTCAATCTAAAATTTCATTTCCATGCGAATGCAGAACTTCACCATCTCACTGCTTTTCACCTTCTTGATGATACCCGCATTGCTATTCGGGCAGGCGGTTCAGGAAGCGTTTCTTCCTTACAAGACCGGGCCCGGCAATCAGTACCGCACCGCGGGCGGGGAACCCGGACCGGCTTACTGGCAAAATGAGGCCGATTACCGCATCGATGTGACCCTGGATCCGGTGAAACACCGGTTGGCCGGGAGCGTGATGATCAGTTATACTAACAACAGTCCGGAGAAATTGCCTTTTCTCTGGGTACAGCTGGATCAGAATCTCTTTAAGAATGATTCCTGGGGGGCCAAAACCACGCCGCCCGAAGGGGCCCGCTTCGGTAACCGTGAATTTGAGGGTGGGTATGACATTCAATCCATAACCGTCCGCCAGAACGGAAATAGGTATACCCC
>JAWVYR010000057.1:0-10786 GCA_033722635.1 Balneolaceae bacterium
ATTTAAATTCGCTCAATGCCCCCTTACCCTTTCCAGGGGGGAAATCGAGTCCCGAGATCTATCGCGACCTCAGCCGAACCCACCCCCAGCCCCTCCTATGGCGGGGAGTTCGGTAAGAGAAGTTTAAAAAATGTAGGTTTGAGTACCCATTAAAAACAATAACAAAGCGTCTCTCCTCCGGGCCAGGAGAACAAGCCTGTCCCGAAAACTTTCGGGGAGGTGGGTTCGTATTTGTCGGTACGTTCCGTGTTAACGAACCCACCCCCAACCCCTCCCAGGGAGGGGAGTTTGGTGAGAGACGTTAAAAGAATGTAGGTTTGAGTACCCATTCATCACAGTAACAAAGCGTCTCTCCTCCGAGGATGGAGAACAAAGCTTGTCGCGACTGCTGTCGGGGAGGTGGGTTTCGTATTTGTCGGTACGTTCCGTGTTAACGAATCCACCTTCAACCCCCAAGGAGTTCGGTAAGAGACGCCATAAATTTTGTACTTCCTTTTATGTAATTTGAAGAATGAAATCCCCGCTGAAAAGGATATAGGAATAATTGACCATATAAATTTACTTTCGTAATAATATTAATTTACAACATGCCTCATGCCCAGCCGTAAAAACCAGGTGCTGACCGACGATGCCCGCAAGAGTTCTGACTTTTACTCCAGCGACCTGATCCTGAAACAGTATCTGGATAAGCATCTGTCTGCTGAAGCGAATAGCTATATGCGGGATCGGCTGCAGGTGCTGGGAAGGGAGGCGTCTGCGGAGATGGAGGAGCTCTCGATGAAAGCTGACCGCCATTCCCCTCAACTTAAACGGCGCGATCCGCTGGGAGAGCAAGAGCAGGAGGTCGAGTTCCATCCTGCCTACTGGGAACTGATGGATATCGCGGCCCGCTCGGAGATGTTTTACGTCAAGTACGATCCGGAACTCCGGAATCGGTTTCATGGCGAGCGCCATCGGATGGGATATGCCTCCGGACAGATCTACGCCATGAGCGAACTGAGCCAGTACTGCCCGCACTGCATGACCGACGGTGCGGCCCACCTGGTGGACCGATATGCCTCGCAGGAGGATACAAAACGACTGCTGCCAAGGCTTTCCGCGCGTACCGGCGATGATCTCTACACCGGGGCGATGTTTCTCACGGAAAAATCAGGTGGATCCGATGTGGGGGCCAACCTGACCGAAGCGGAACGGATCGACGAGGAACGTTACCGCCTGAACGGCGAAAAATGGTTCTGCAGCAATGTAAACGCCGAGGTGATCATGGCGTTGGCCCGGACCGGCCCGCTGGAAAAGGGGACCCGGGGGTTGTCGCTCTTCCTGGTTGAGAAACAGCTGCCCGATGGAAGCCGCAACCCGATGGAGATCATCCGCCTGAAGGAGAAGCTCGGAGTGCGGTCGATGGCGACGGGTGAAGTCCGGTTCACCGATACGATCGGCAAACGGCTGGGGGAGGAGGGGAATGGATTCAAGCTGATGGCCGAGATGATCAATATCTCGCGTCTCTACAACTCCGTCGCCGCCATCGCCGGCTCCCGAAGGGCGATCATCGAGGCCTGGCAATACCTGAATCACCGTATCACGTTCGGCAAGCGCGCGACCGAACATCCCCTCGTGCGGGAGAAGTTCCGGGAGCTGGGATCGCGCTATCTGGCTGGATTTTTACTCACCTGGAGGGCGATCCGCGCGATGGACAATATGGAAAATGGGGATGAAGAGGAGAAGGAGCTGTTCCGGATGGTGGTGCCGATGGCCAAATGGTGGACGGCGGAGAATGCAGTCTATACGGTGCGCGAGTGCATGGAGCTGATGGGCGGCAACGGGTATATCGAGGATTTTGTTATGCCCCGCCTGCTGCGCGACGTAAATGTGCTGCCGATCTGGGAGGGGTCGGGAAACATCATCGTGTTGGATATGCTGCGGGCCAGCGAAAAGTCGGAAGGGATGGAGATGGCCTCCCAGGCTATATCGAAGGCCTGTGATCAATCCTCAACGTTCGGCGGGCCGATGAAAGATGAGATGAACCGTATTATCGATATCTGGAATATGCTGAAGGCAGAAAACCGTGAAACGGTTGAAACTACCGCCAAACCGCTCTTCATGCGGTATATCCATCTTTACCAGATGGCCCTGTTGATCGACGAGCGGGATGAAGAGAGCAAGGCCTGGATCGACCCTGCACTGATGTTCATGGCTGAACAGCTGGATGAAACACTTTCGATCAAAAAACCGCTTGGGCTTAACCGCTTGTCAGAGTTGATCGGCTGGGAGTATTAAAGCCGGAACAACGTATCCGCCTTGAGCTACTCCCGCACCACCCGTAAGCCGATATAAGCAGCAGGGGGCGGCTGCATCTCACCGCGATCATCCACATAGCTTACTGCGGAATAACCGTAAACCGATGTATCGCCACCGGCATAATACTCGGCCGCGTTACCGCCCAGGTCGTAGACCAGTGCGTTGCCGACTTCCGTCCCACGGTAGGAACCGGCCTCCTTCAGCAATGTCCTATGCAGCTGCTCAATCTTCAATCGAAATTCCGGTATCTCATCGATGGTGATGTCGTATCCCGCCCAGTAGTTAAGGGTGTTCTCCTTGTCGGCCGCTTTCTTTGCCTGCTTGTGCAGGGCTTCCCCCTCGGTTTTGTTGGGAAGCCGGTAGCTCTCTCCGGTTTTACCGCTCAGCCACTTCACGTAAGCGGACGCTTTTTCGTAACCGATGCCGGTAACCGGGTAATTTGCTCTCACACGGGGAAAGGAATGTTGGGCGTCGAATGCGGCATACTGCGCGTTGGTCACTTCGAAACGCCCGATGGAAATCGAATCTTCCTTCACCTGCATCGTTTCCGGAATCAGAATCCCGTTCTTCATTTCCCCGTAAAGGCTGTTGTGCATTTTGACCTCTTTCATCTTCAGCATTGCCGCAAGGGGACTGTCTTTTTTAAACGTTTCATTTTCCGGTTCATGGGTGCCGAACAGGTAGATATCGAACCAGCGTATCTCCTCCTCCATCTTGCGCTTCTGGTGGGTGAGTTTTCGGAGGCTATGGGGCTGCCCAGGGAACCATAGGAATCGCACCGGAGCCTTGCCGATCTGGTGCAATGCTCGGTAGTACTCCCACCCCTGGTCTCGCGGCACGGCGCGGTCCTCGCTTCCGTGGAAGATGATGGTGGGGGTCTTGATCTTCTCCATCTCGAACAACGGGGATTTGGTGATGTAAGTCTCGTTGAAGATCTGACCGTTGGTGTCGTCCCAGGGGGCACCTATAAAGTAGCTCTGGTCGAACTGCACGCCGAAACGGCAGGTGCCGTAGTCGGAGGTCCAGTTTACATCGCCTGCACCCGGGGCCGCCGCCTTGAACAGGTCGGGATGCTGCAGGGTGGTCATGGTGGTGAGAATCGCCCCGTTCGACCAGCCCTTGATCCCCAAAGAATCGGGGTCCACCAGTCCCTTATCCACCAGCATATCGATACCTGTGATGATATCGGGAATTTCATATTCGTAGTAGTGGCCCTTGATCGATTCGACGAACTCCAATCCGTGAAAGGCCGAACCGTGATAGTTCGGCATAAAAACGAAGGCTCCTTTCTGGGCATAGATATTGGAAAAGGAGGCCCAGGACTCCCCCCAGCGGTCGGTATCGACCCCGGCGGGACCGCCGTGGATATCAACAATCAAGGGATATTTTCGACCTGGCTGATAGTTGTGCGGATAGTAAAGGATCCCAGTGATGGTGTCCTCCAGCGCACCGGTCCAGGTGACAACTTCGGTTTTCGCCTTGGTCTTTTTATCAAAATGACTGTTCAAGCTGATCAGCTCCTCGCCTCGGGGCAACGCCACCGAACGGCGTTTCTCATTCAATTTTGCGATCCGGTACTGAGGGGGCATGGAAGCGGTGGAGTATACATAGGCGACCGTTTGATTATCGTCGGCGACGGAGACCACCGTCACGTGCTCGTCCATATTCCCCGCATCGACCGTTTTACGGTTCCATCCACCGCCGGTCCGCTCCATGTAGATCAGTTTGACCGTCGTGCGGTTGGCCAGTGAAACGAGCACATCGTTGCCCACCAGGTCGAAGCCGCCGCCCAGCCCCAGCTCCCATTCAACCGGTACATCCTGCACCTGTTTGTCGGCTATATCGTAGTGATGCATCAGGGTGATACCCGCACCGTTCCACTGCGGGTCGGAGGATTTGACCGAAACAAAATAGATCCCCTTGCTGTCTTCGGTGAATTCAAAATTGCCGGGGGTCTGGTAACCCTCCTTTAAAATCTGCTGTTTGGAGCCATCCTTCAGATTCCAGAGGTAGTAGGTCGGCTTGGGATTCGCGTCAGCGACGTAATCCGGTGACAGGATGTGGGAGGTGATCAACCAGGTGCCGTCCGGTGAAACCTCGAACTCACCGACGGGAAAGCGGTTGTCGGTCAACCGCTTGATCTCTTTGTTTTTGAGGTCGAATGCATAGATCCTGCTTGGCTTGTAGTGGGCTGTATCCTCGACCACCACGGTGTTGTCCTCTTCCTCCTCCAGCTGCTGTTCATAGAGCGTTTTGCCCTCGTTGGATTCAAAAGCCAGCGTCTGTTCATCCAGCCAGCGTATGCCCGAGATGCCGGAATCAAACGTATGGACCTGGTACGGCTCGCCCCCGTATATGCTCATCGCCCAGAGTTTGTCGCCCTTCTCGCGGGAGGAGAGGAAATAGATGGTCTCCCCATCTTTGGAGAAAAGAGGGCTGTAGTCCGATTCGTCACCTCTTGTCAATTGAATCGTTTTGAAGGTGCCCCCGGATTTGACATCCAGCCGGGTCAGGTAGAGGTCGTTGATGAAACGGTCCTTCTCTTTGTCCGGGCGCCGTTTCACCCAGACGATCGCCTTGCCGTCGGGGGAGAACTCCAGGCTGTGGGCGCTTTCCTGGTTGACCACATCTTCAACCTTCCATGTAGTTGACTGTCCGTAGGCAGTGGTGATTGAGAATATCAGGGCTAAAAACAGGGCAGGAAGTTTTTTCATCATTAATGGCTTCTGTTGGGATGTAAATACCAGTTGCTATTATAGAATATGAAATGCTAAAGGTAAATGATTTTTTTAGATTCCAATCGAAATTAATCGAATGAACCGGGAGCAACGATCGATGGCGAATAATAGATATCTTTGGTGGACGGGATTGATCTCGGGGCCGCTGTCGGCACTGTTGCTGATCGGTCCGGTGGAGCTCGGGGGAGCCGGTCCGCAGGTGATGGCGATGGCGGGGATCGCCACCTGGATGTCGATCTGGTGGATCATGGAGATCATTCCCCTGGGAGCCACCGCGCTGCTACCCCTCATACTTTTTCCTCTGCTGGGGATCATGGATGGAAACAGCACGGCGGGAGCCTATATCAATTATGTCATTTTTCTCTTCCTTGGGGGATTTCTCATTGCCCTGGCTATGGAGCGCTGGGAGCTGCACCGCCGGATCGCACTCAGGACGCTGCTGATGTTCGGCAGCGAGCTGCACCGGCTGGTGTTCAGCTTCATGCTGGCATCCGCCTTTCTCTCCATGTGGATCTCCAATACCGCCACAGCTGTGATGATGCTCCCGATCGGCCTGGCGGTCCTGAAGAATTTCGACCGCCGTATGGATGACGAAGTGGCAAAGCGTTTCAGCGTGGTGCTACTTCTCGGCATCGCCTACGGCTGCTCGGTGGGAGGGGTGGCCACCCTGGTCGGCACGCCGCCCAACCTGGCATTTGTGAGGATCTACGAGATAAATATGCCGGAGGCCCTCCCGGTAACGTTCGGGCAGTGGATGCTGCTGGGCCTGCCGCTCACCGTGATCATGCTGGGAATCACCTGGGGGGTGCTCACCAAGCTGAAGATACCCGATCTGGCCGGGTACCGGGTGGACCGTTCGGTGATCCGGGAGGAATACCGGTCGCTCGGGCCGATGAGCCGGGAGGAGAAGGTCGTGCTGGCGGTCTTTGCCGCCACCGCGCTGCTCTGGGTGTTCCGTGCCGATCTCCGGCTAGGCGTGCTCACCATCCCGGGCTGGTCAAACCTGCTTCCGTATCCCGGGATGATCGACGACGGTACGGTGGCGATCGCCATGGCCCTGCTGCTGTTTGTCATTCCCGCAAAGAATGGAAACCATGATTTTTTACTTGAAGCCCACATCTTCCGGGAGGTGCCTTGGGGTATCATCCTGCTGTTCGGCGGGGGTTTTGCGCTGGCCGAGGGGTTCCTGGAAAGCGGGCTCTCGGAATATATCGGGCAGCAGTTCAAGGCGCTCTCGGGAGTGCCGGTGCTGGGGCTGACCGGGATGATCTGCGCCAGCGTCACCTTTCTGACCGAGCTGACCTCGAACACGGCGACGGCCCAGACGATCCTTCCCATTGTGGCGTCGGTAGCAAACGCAATCGGGGTGCATCCGCTGCTGCTGATGGTCCCCGCCACGCTATCCGCCTCGTTCGCCTTTATGATGCCGGTGGCCACACCGCCCAATGCGATCCTGTTCGGCAGCGACCGGATACCGATCATGGAGATGGTCAAGACCGGGCTGATCCTGAACCTAATAGGAATCGTGGTGGTAACATTCGTGAGCTATTTCCTGATCTCTTTTATTTTCGGGATCTCCTGATTATTCCGGGTAACCCCTGACAGGATCTGTCACCGGCTGCCATATATTGCCTGTATGGAACAGAAACAGCGGTCCCTGAAATTCGACGGTGTAAAACGAAATCGCATGGAGGTTCCGGAGCGGTATGCTACCCGCGGTGAGGTGCGCGGCTACTGCCGGGAGATCTCCAAAATGCCCCGGCCCGATTTTGATAAAAAGGTTGAAGAGATTCGAATTGTTTATGATACTACGAGATAGGTTTCAGTCCTGCGGTCGGGGCAGATACTTCCAATTTTTTAAATGCAATGACGGTTGAGGTAAGGGCGTATCTAACCGATAACGTTTATAGTTACAGGTAGTTATTTATAACAAATTCTGTAAGGAATTCCTCCTAAATAACTCTTACCTTTACAACCAATAATAAAAACAGCATGAGGTAAAAAGAGTTATGAGTTCACTTAACAAAGCGATGATTATCGGTCGACTGGGCCAGGATCCCGAAGTACGCTACACCCAATCCAACACCGCGGTAGCCACCCTGAGTATCGCCACCAACGAACGGTTCAAGGACCGGTCGGGCGAGTGGAAAGAGACCACCGAATGGCACCGGGTTGTGGCCTGGGGCCGGCTGGCAGAGATCTGCTCGGAATACCTGAGCAAGGGGTCGCAGGTGTACGTGGAAGGGCCCATCCAGACCCGCCAGTGGGAGGACAAAGAGGGTCAGACCCGCTACACCACCGAAATCAAGGCGCTGACGCTGACCATGCTCGACAGCCGCGGCGACCAGCCCGCCATGCCGGAGAAACCGGAGAAGAAACAGCCGGTATCCAGCAGCGTAGATCTGGATGAGGACTTTGACGACCTGGATGACGATCTGCCGTTCTGACGGCGATTTTCCGACTATTGCGCCCTGTCAATCCGGCAAAAACATCTATCTGAGTAGGTGACGGAAAGCGTTTCGTCACCTCTCTAACTTCGTTGGCTAAAAGACCGTATTTTAACAGCAGTTGCACCGTGTCATATCTATATGTAGCTTTAGACATAATTCCGGTTAAATCATCATAATTGGACGATCCCAGCAGTTTATATTTATACCTGACCTTCCTGTTGCAGGATGCCTCTGTTTTCGAGGAGACACTGAACGCCGTTGACCTGACCATCCAGTTGCTTTTTATAGTGCTGGGGTTGGTGCTCTCCGCGGTCTTTTCCGGATCGGAAGTCGCTTTTTTCTCCCTCTCCAACCAGCAGGATCTGCTCTCGGAAAGTGAACAGAAGGGTTCGGTAGACCAGCTGATCGTCAGGATGCTGAAGAAGCCGCGCCGCCTGCTTGCCACCATACTCATCGGCAACACCATTGCCAACATCCTGGCATCGGTATTGGCAGCGGTGGTCACCGGCAACTTTGTGGATTATTTCGGTTTTTCGCAGGTAGTGGTATTCACCGTGGAAGTGATCGTGCTCACTTTCACCATCCTGATCCTCAGTGAAATCACCCCCAAAGTGATCGCAATCAACAATCCGCTGAAGGCCGCCCGGTATATGGGCCGGTTTATCTACGGTTTTTTCATCATTCTCAAACCCTTTTCCAAACTGATCGCCGACAGCACCCTGACGCTGGAACAGAAGCTCCCCAAACCCTCGAGCCGAATGACTTCGGAGGATATCAAAACCATGGCTGAGGTGGGGGAGAAAGAGGGATCGATACGCAGCGATGAGCGGGAAATCATCGAAAATGTGATCGAGTTCGGGACCACGGTGGTACGCGAAATCATGACCTCGCGGGTGAATATCGTGGCCGTATCCACCGAGAACTCCCTGGAGGAGGTTTTGGCGCTTATCCGGGAGAAGGGCCTTTCCCGCATGCCGCTGTATGAAAACGATCTCGACAACATCCTGGGGGTCATCTACTCCAAGGATGTGTTGCCCTACCTGCATTCCGATATCGAGCGGACCATCATCAACTGGAGAACCATCGCACGCAAGGCGTTGTTTATCCCGGCCACCAAAAAGCTTGACGACTTGTTGCGCGATTTCCAGCAGGAGAAAACCCATATCGCCATCGTGGTGGATGAATATGGCGGTACCGAGGGGCTGATCACCCTGGACGACATACTGGAGGAGATCGTAGGGGATATCTCCGATGAATATGACGAGAGCGAGGAGATGCTCTATACGCAGTTTAAGAGCGGGGTGTACGTGTTCGATGCGAAGATCGACCTGGATGATATGGAGGATATCCTGGAGATGGAGCTGACCTCACCGGAGGATGAATATGAAACACTTGGCGGGCTGATCTACCACCTGACCGAACGCATCCCCAATGTGGGTGAACGTGTATACTACAAAAATCTGGAGATGACCATCCATTCGGTACAGAACAACCGCGTGAGAAAACTGAGGGTCAAAATTCTGCCCGACAACCAGCGCAAACAGCGGGCCCGGATCGAAAAAGAAGATTGAAAATTACTCGATGGTGGAACAATCCCCAACCTCATTGCAGATCCAGGAAATGGCAAGTCTGAAACCCTACAACACCCTCGGGGTGGAGGCTAAAGCCCGGTATTTTGTCTCGATCAAACAGACAGAGCAGCTGCAGCAGCTTGTACGCCACGATCTGTATAATAAAAACCGGGTGCTGGTACTGGGAGAAGGCAGCAACATACTGTTTGCCGATGATTTTGACGGGCTGGTATGCCATATCGCCATTGAGGGTAAAGAGGTGATCGGGGAAGAAGGAGACCGGATTTTATTGAAGATAGGAGGTGGGGAAAACTGGCACCGCCTGGTTGGTTACTGCGTCGAGAAGGGATGGGGAGGCATTGAAAATCTCTCCCTGATACCGGGAACCGTTGGTGCAGCCCCGATTCAAAATATTGGTGCTTACGGAGTTGAACTGGAAGAGGTGTTTGAGTGGCTGGATGCGGTGCACCTTTCGTCCGGGAAGGTCGAGAGGTTTCATAAGCAGGACTGCAACTTCGGCTACCGCGACAGCATCTTCAAAAATGAACTGAAAGGAACGTACGCGGTGGTGACCGTATGCCTCGGATTGTCCCGGAAGCCCGACCCTGTTACCTCCTATGGGGCGGTGCAGGAAAAACTGGAGGAGAAAGGCATTGAGAATCCAACAATAGCAGATCTGAGCGAGGTGATTATCGAAATTCGGCAGAGCAAACTGCCCGACCCGTCCGACGTCGGCAACGCGGGAAGCTTTTTCAAGAATCCGATTATTGAAGAGGAGCAGTACCAATCCCTGAAAAAGGAATATCCCGATATGCCCGGTTACCCGGTGAAGGAGAAACGCATAAAAGTACCGGCTGCCTGGCTGATCGAGGAGACGGGATGGAAAGGGAAGGTGCGCGGAAATGCCGGTACTTACAGCCAACATGCGTTGGTTATCGTGAACCACGGTGGCGCCACCGGCGGTGAGATTCTCGAGTTGGCAGAACAGATTCAGGAATCGGTGGCGGACCGGTTCGGTATAGCATTGACTCCGGAAGTGAATATAATTCGATAGCATGTCATCCCCCAAATCAGGCCATACCGTATTTACCAAATCCCTGTTCCGGGCCGGCAATGAGTGCCTGACCAAACTCTATTACCGATCTCGAGATGACTACGCCGAAAATGGATCTCATCTGCCCTACATGGCCCATAATGCCTTTAACAAACAGATGCTGGGCTTGCTGCTTAAGCGATCGCTGCCCACGGGATACGTGGTGGAAAATGGGAGCTACAGCGAGATGAACTGTACCACAGAGCAACGGTTGGAACAATCCGATGTGGTCATCTACAACGCATCCTTTCTGATCGACCATCTCTTTGCGAAAGTTCCCGTGGTCGTAAAGAAGGGGCAGCAGCTGGATGCGTATTTCGTGCAGACCCGGGCGGTTCGATCCCTTAAACCGAATCTGCGTAACCGCAACGGGGTGATCCGTGCCAAATGGGTTGATTATCTGTTAGAGATAGCCTTCCAGATGCTGGTGATGGAACGCAAATATCCTGATTGGGAGATCCGGCCGTGGCTGGTGCTGCCCAACAGGAAGGAGAAGTGCGGTACCAACAATCTGGATCTGAAACTGGCTGAGTTGAAAAAAAATAGGAAAGTTGGAGCAGTTCAAATAGTGGAAATGACTGACTACTCCGGGATCTGGGCAAAAATTCCGGTGAGTACTTATGTGCGGGATATACG